>JAYVXV010000242.1:0-4345 GCA_043784905.1 Holophagaceae bacterium
AGCCATCGCAATGACCCCATTATTTTGCCGCAACGGCTTTGGAACCCACGGCGAAACCTGGACCGGCACGGCACGGAATCAATCGCCCACGAAAAGGTGCCGCAACCATTTCTCGATGGGTTGCCGTTCAAACTGGTAGATGACGGAAACGTCAAGACGATGCAGCTCCAGGCGTTCTGACCCGCGAGAACGCACGGTAGAAGCTTTCAACAACTGATCCACGTCCAGAAACTGAGAGGTGTTCCGACGGTCCCATCCATAGCGGTAAGCTACGTCAATGCTCGTATTCCCGCGCTTGATGCCCGTCCCGATGGCGATGTTCTTAACCACGCGTTGTTCGCCGGTCTGCCGGTCCACCACGGGCTGAGGCTCCCGCGAAAAGCCAAAGCGCAGAGGCACCACGTTGCCGCTTTTCTTCAAGAGCAGGTATTCCACGCCGGCGTGGAAAGAAGTCACGTCTGGCGTGCGATCAGCCCGATCCAAGTCGAAAAAACTGAGGTTGTTGAGCGACGAAATGGGCGTCATGTAGCGGGTGCTGGACCAAAGCGTGTGCTGAACGTCCGCCGTGAAAAGCCATCGCTCTGAGGGCCTCACCGCCAGGCCGACACCCGTGCTGGAGGGCCAATGGAGGCCATATTTTTGATAAGGGCTGCCTTTGGGAAGGGTCCCCGTGGCATTGGTGTCTACGCTGTACCCGGCGGAAAAGTCCGCGTGAAAAGCCGTGCGTCGCACGAGGCCGAGGCTCCAGGTGGGCCAGCGCCAGATGAGTCCCAGATTGAAATTGCCTCCGTCCAGGGCATTCACTTGGCGGTAACCAAAGAACGTCGAATTAGCTCCCTTCACCTTGGAACTGCTGGAATCCAAATCCCAGCGTCCCCGCCACTCGTTGTAACTCACACCCACCAGGATCCGCTCTGAAACCTCATAGGCCATCGCGGCCGAATAGAGATCAATCTGCCCCGTCTGATCAATGCGCTGGTGCAGCAAGGAGGGCGCCCCCCCCGCTGGATCTGTTTCGGTGAGGTTCCGTTCGCTGGATTCGCCGAGTGCAAATTCGCGCTGGATGGAGAGCTGAAACACAAGGCTGTGCCCCTTCACGCGCAGCGGCAAGGTGCCCGACACAAAGAGCGGATCAAAGCGTGTTTCACTCACCAAGGAATCACTCACCGCGAGCTGACGTCCCTTGGATGAAGTTTCAAAATCCGCGTAACTCAATTTTTTCGAAAGGCCACGGCCCACGAAACTCACTTCGGGTTTCAAAAGTTGCGCCAGGCCGGCCGGGTTGAAGGACACCGCCGTGGCGTCATCGGCCACCGCGATGAAAGCCCCGCCTAATCCCATGGCTCGTGCCCCGGCACCCTGCACTCCAAACGTGGCCCTGGACTGCTCAGAAATCAGGACGCCAATGGGCGATTGCGCATAAGCGAGCCCCGTTAGGCCTAGGACCGCAGTCGCGCTGAACTTTCGAAACAAGGACAAGGAAGGTCCTAAAAATATTGAACTCCCCATGATGCGCTGGGCCGGGCAACTTGGGTAGAAGGTTCACGCCCTTTGATTGACCAGAATTTTGCATTGGTCATGGTTCCTGGGCGTTTTGGCTTCGGGCCTCAGACATAGGGCATCAGGAATCGTTGTTGTGGGTCGCTTCATATGCCTGTAGATCGAGAAGACAAATCCAAAACCAACCACGAAGCCTGAAGCCCAAGGCCTGCTGGCCTTGAGCACGACTGCAAAATCCGGGTTAAAACAAGACGGCACTATTGCCGATCAAGCGTAGAAACCCCTGTAATGCATGGCTTGGGACACGCGATCCAGGGCCAGAATGTAGGCTCCGAGACGTGGGTTGGTTTTATATTTGTCGGTGGCCGCGAAGACCGCGTGGAAGGCGTGGGTCATGTATTCAACTAGCCGCTCGTTGACTTCCCGCTCGCGCCAATAGAAACCCAGGCGATTCTGGACCCACTCGAAGTAGGACACCGTCACGCCGCCTGCATTGGCAAGGATGTCTGGCACCACGAGCACACCATTTTCCAACAGGATGGGATCGGCTTCAGGCGTGGTGGGGCCATTGGCGCCCTCCACGATGACCTTGGCGCGGATCTTGGCTGCGTTATCTTCGGTGATCTGGTTTTCCATGGCTGCGGGCACCAGGATATCCACCGCCATGATGAGGAGATCTTGCGGATCCAAGGCCTCGCCACCCTTGAAACCGGTGACGGTCTTGGTTTCCGCCACGTGCTTGAGCAGCGCGTGAATATCGAGGCCGCGATCATTTTTGATGGCGCCGTTGATATCACTCACCGCGACGATGCGCGCCCCTGCTTCGTGCAACAACCGCGCACTTTGCGAGCCCACATTACCGAACCCCTGCACCGCGACGGTGGCGCCCGCCAAGGGCTTGCCGAGGCGCTGCATGGCTTCCCTCGCCACGATCAGTACGCCGCGACCCGTGGCCTCGTTACGGCCCAGGGATCCGCCTAGTCCCACGGGTTTCCCGGTGACCACGGCGTTTTCGGTATGGCGCACGTGCATCGAATAAGTATCCAGTACCCAAGCCATGGTCTGCGCGTCGGTGCCCATGTCCGGGGCCGGAACATCGCGGTCGGGACCAATGACATCCATGATCTCTGCGATGTAGCGGCGCGTGAGACGTTCGAGTTCTGCCTTGCTCATCTTTTTGGGGTCGCAGATGATGCCGCCCTTACCGCCGCCGAAGGGAACATCCACCACGGCGCATTTCCAAGTCATCCACGCCGACAGGGCCTTCACTTCGTCCAGGTTCACGTTCATGTCGTATCGAATGCCGCCTTTGGCCGGGCCGCGTGCGATGTTGTGTTGTACGCGATAGCCCGTGAACACTTCCCAACGGCCATCATCCATGCACACCGGCAGGCTCACGATCATGGAACGTGTGGGCGCCATGAACACCTTAAAGAGTGTGTCTTCCAGCCCGTACAGTTGTGCGGCGGCACGGAGCCTCGCCTGCATGGCTTCGAAGGGATTGTGGTGATGGACGTCGCTCATGGGTGGCTCCCGAGATCCGTAGATTTAATGAGGAGTGGGGGAGGACTCCGCGGGCAAGTCCAGCTCCCGGCCCTCCTTCCAAAGGTCTTCAAGGCGGTAATGGGCACGGGTCTCTTCATCCATGACGTGAATGATGAGATCGCCAAAATCCAGCAGGATCCAAGTTCCCACTTTTTCCCCTTCGCGGGAAATCACTCGGGTTCCAACAGCGCGTAACTGATCTTCGACTTCATCAGCAATGGCGCGATTCTGACGATCACTGCCACCGCTCATGAAAGCGAAAGTGTCCGTAAAACTCGCGAGGCCCGTGACATCCAAGAGCCGAATGTGAGAAGCCTTCTTGGTCCGGGCTGCTTCCACCACTGCCAAAAGGCGTTCCGTCAATGCCATGCCATCTCCAAACGCTACTAACGATAAAGGTTTTCGGCTGAAATCGCAGCCATTACTTGAAGTGGTAATCCTTCAAGGGCCTCGCCATGGGCAATTCGCTGGCGCAAAACCGACGACGCCAACGGCAACTCGGTACCCGGGAGCCACACGATTTCCCCAGGTTCTCCGCTCCAGCGGTGCTTTTCGCGGGCCCGAAATAAGTCCGGAACCGTTTCGATAAACCCAGGTCTCGGGGCCACCGCGATAGATGCGAGCTCCAGCACCCGATCAGAGCGATGCCAGGTCGGCAAGCCCGGCAACTGGTCGCTACCGATGATGAGAATCCATTTGGCTGAGGGCTCAAGTTGGGTGAGTGTTTCCAGCGTCTCGGCGGTGTAGCTGGTACCACCCCTTTCGATCTCGGCCGTTTCGACTTTCACCGCGCCTTTTGCCGAGCCGGGGAAAACCATCAGCGCCACTTGCAACAAGCGCAGTCTGGCCTCCGCACCGGGGCCCTCGGGCACCGGTTTGTGAGGGGAGATCGCCGTTGGAACGAATCGTAGTTCATCCAATTCCAGATGGTGCAAGGCCAGTTCGGCAAGCTTCAAGTGACCGAGATGGGGCGGATTGAAAGCCCCGCCAAGCAAACCGATTCGCATCATCCCTTGGGCATCTCGGACAAGGCCGCGCCCAGTTTGAACACCAGCGGACGCAGGCCTTCACCCGTGACACCGGAGATAAAAATGGGCTCCTGGCCGCGCGCCTTACAGATCGCTTCAAACCGAGTTTTTCGATCTTCGTCCTGCATCGCGTCCAGCTTGGTGCCTACCAACCATCGGGGCTTGGTGGATAGCACTTCGGAAAACGATTTCAACTCACCTTCGATGATGCGAATGGATTCTTCAGGCTCCATCATCGGATCCGTGAGGTCCACGAGATGCAGCAGCATCCG
>JAYVXV010000243.1:0-13576 GCA_043784905.1 Holophagaceae bacterium
CCTATGGCCGCACTGAATATCCATGCGGCCATAGGCCGCCTCCCAATGAACCTCCTACCTCACCCCTCGTACCTCACTACTCCATCACCTTCTCAAGCACCGCAAGCTGTAGGTTCTCCACCGTGGGCACGCCAGCACCGGCTTCCTTTGGGAAGGGTTTTAATTCGCCGCTGCGGCGGTAGCCACGGCGCTCGTAGTAAGCGATGAGTTCAGGCCGCATGGTGATGACGGTCATCCATATGCGCGTGATGCCGAATGTGCCTTGAGCCACGCGTTCAGCCTCATGGATGAACTGCTTACCGATGCCCCCGTTCTGCAACGCGGGCTTCACCACGAAGAGGCCCAGATAGGCGGACTCCGCGTCGGTCTGCTTCAGGTGGACGGTGCCGATGATGTCACCCCCTAGCAAGCAAAGCAGCATCTTCGAGCCCTCCGCTTCGAGTAGGCCTTGCACTTCGTCCACGCCGATGCGTTCGCCGGAAATCAGGTCGGCCTCGGTCGTCCACCCTGCCCGACTCGAATCCCCCCGATAGGCCGAATTCACGAGCGCCGCAATGAGCGGAACGTCCGCAGTGCCAGCCTTGCGGAAGGTGAGTAGAGGGGCGGGTTTGGAGGCTTGGGTCATAGATGAGATTCCTGCCAATCAAAGGGAAACAGTTCCCTCCCCTTGTTCTACCCGAGAACGATTTGCGGAGCAAAGGAGGCCAAGATTTACACACCAGCTAAGGCAGCGATGACGCCGGGGGGCCTGTCGTTCTGTAAGCAAGCTAAACCTAAGCAGCTCATATCTATAAGTCGCTTAGGTTTGCCTGAAACTACCTGATGGAAACTTGCTCAGGGGCGGTCAAAGAAAAGGTGACAAGGTGGGCAACTGGAATGCGAACACGGTATCGGCGGTGGCCGCGGCGAGCGCGGTTCCGGCCGCAGCCCCTGCTGCTGCACCCCCCAAGGCGTGGTCACCCTGGTGGTCCTTGGCTGGGACCGGACCAAAAAATTCAGGCCCAACTCGCACCCACCAAAATTTAAAAATCTAAAAAGAACGCCAGAACAGCCACTCACTCAGAGGGCGGTGGATGGAAAGACCGAAACCCAGGATTCATCGGTTCGGTCTTTCCACATGGTGTAGAAAGCTTCGGCGGCGGCTAGATCTGTGGTGTTGAGTTGCTGCCAACAAAATGAGCCGAAGCCCGTGGGCATGGGTCGCGCGGCCATGGGGTCTCCATCGAAGGTGAAGGTTGGGATGGTGGTTCTATGGCTTTGAATGCACCTTGGTGGAACACCCTAGGCCCTTGTGGTCGCGCTAGGACTGGTGCCCTTTAGCCCTTTTGGATCTCGGTATTGGCGAAGTGTTCCAGGTGGGCGAAGGCGACTTCGAGCGCGGCAATAGCCGCATCCATGTTGTGACCATGGGGCCAAGCCTGTTCCTCAAGAATCCCTGCGGCCTTGGCCATAGGTAGAGCGCCGACCATGGCGCTGGCGCCCTTGATCCGGTGGGCCTGCCGAGCCACCACATCTTGCTTTCCACCTTCTGCCGCACTGCGTAGCGCCAAGATATCGGCGCGGGTGGTGTCGCGGAAGTCCTGCAAGATTTCCAAGATGCCGATGCGATCCCCTTGGGAGTAGCCCGACAGAAAAGCCAGATCCACTGGCGGAACTTCGGCGAAGGCGCTGGATGGCTTCGCGCTAGGATCCACCGTTCGCCGGGTTCCCAATTTATTGGCCTCGGGAAGCCATTGGCGCAGCTTGGCGTCCAGGTCCGGGATGCTCACGGGCTTGATGATGCAATCATCCATGCCCGCGGCCAGGCATCGGTCCAATTCGCCTTGCAGTGCGTTGGCGGTGAGGGCCAGCACCGGAACGCGCGCCCGGCCCTCCAGGGCCTCGGCCTTGCGGAGCTCCATGGCCAACTGATAGCCATCCATGCGTGGCATGTGAATGTCCGTGAGTACCAGTCCATAGCGGTGCTGTCGCCATGCCTCCAGGGCCATCACACCGTCTTCGGCGGCATCGGCCTGGTAGCCCGCCAGCAGGAGCTGCCGCAGCAGCACCACCCGATTGGTGGGGTGGTCCTCCACCAGCAGCACCAGCCAACCCGCGGCCATCGCCGCCTCGCGGGTGGGGGCTTCCCTGGGCTCCCAGGCCGCGGGCTGGGCTGGTCCGCTAAGGCTCGCGAGATCGGCCACGGGGAAGGGCGCCACGAAGGACATGGTGGTGCCCTTGCCCACCTCGCTCTCCATGGTGATGTTGCCCTCCATCATCTGGGCCAGGCGCAGACAGATGGATAAGCCCAGGCCCGTTCCGCCGAAGCGACGGGTGGTGGTGGACTCGGCCTGCACGAAAGGCTGGAACAACCGTGTCTGGTTTTCCGGCGACACGCCGATCCCCGTGTCCCGCACGCGGAATGCGAGGGTCTGGCTCGCCGCGTTGGAATCCAGGACCTCCACCCGGATGCCCACGGTGCCGTGTTGAGTGAACTTGAGGGCGTTGCTCAAAAAATTGTCCAGGATCTCGCGGAACCGGACGGGATCCGCCCGATGGGCCTCGGCGATCCGCGGATCAATGTCGCAAGTCATGCGCAGCCCCTTGCTGGAGGCCGCGCCAGAGCAGCTGGCGAATTCCTCTTCGACCATGCGCCGCAGGGAGACCACCTGGGGCTCCAGCTCCAGTTTTCCCGCCTCGATCTTCGAGAAATCAAGGATGCTTCCGACGATCCCCAGCAGCGATCGGGCCGAGGACTGGATGACCCCCAGGGCGCTCCGTTGTTCCGCATCCAACTGACTGTGGGAGAGGATTTCCACCATCCCCAACATACCGATCATGGGCGTGCGGATTTCGTGGCTCATGGTGGCCAGGAATTCAGACTTGGCCTGGTTGGCCGCCAGGGCCTCCTCCGCGCGCAAGTGCAGGCTTAAGTCCGACATGGCCCCGATCATCCTGGTGGCCTTGCCCAAGGCGTCCCGCACCACATATCCCCGATCCAGCACCTGCACGTAGCGGCCATCCTTGCGCTGAAAGCGATACTTGTCGGACCAGGCGGTTTCACCTTCGTCAATAGCCTCGTGGATGCCCTTCAATACCCGATCTCGATCATCGGGATGGAGGTTGTCCTGCCACCACTGGATGGTGGGGCCGCGTTCGTCGAGTGCGTACCCGAACATGGCCAGCATGGTGTCGCTCCAAACCACCGCGTTCGTGGCAAGATCCCAGTCCCAGATCAAGTCGTTGGTGGCCCGCTGGACCATTTGGTAAAGCTCGTTCTGGTACCGCAATTCCTGCTCGGCCCGCTTCTGTTCGGTGATGTCGCGCGTGATGCCGAGCGCCGCGGTGACCTGACCGACCGCATCGCGCAGCGGGCTGGCATGGGTTTCGAGCCAGCGCCGTCCGCCTTTGAGTCCGATGATCTGGAATTCGAGAATGCCTGACTTGCCGGCGAAGACCTTTTCATTCAGTTCCTTGAACGCTTGGCGATGCTCCTCGACCACGAGTGGATAAATGCAGTGCTTCTCAATCTGTTCAAACCTGTCGGCTTCGAGCATCCGCAGTCCGGCGGGGTTTATCTCGAGCAGGGAACCGTCGGGAGCCAGCAACTTCACGCACTCCGGCTCGGTGTTGATGATGGCGCGAAGCCGGCTTTCGCTCGCTGCCAGTTTCATCCCTGCCTGTCTGCGTTCGGTGACGTCCGTAACCATGGCTAAGGCGCCGATGGTGCGGCCCGACGCATCGTGGGTAGAGTTGGTAACCACCCACGCCCACAGGTCCGTCCCGTCCTTGCGGCGAAATTTCAAGTCGTGTTGCTCGGCAATGCCTTGTAAGAGAAGTCTCTGATTCGCCTGGGTGAGGGCCTTGCCTTCCTCGTCCATGAAGTCCGTCAGGGCGAGCCCGATCATTTCCTCGACGGAATACCCAAGCATCTTGGCCATCTTGGGGTTCACGAAGGAGGTTCGCGCCTCGGCATCAAGGCTCCAGATCCCTTCCTCCGCCGTCTCTACGATGCGACGGTAGCGGGCCTCGCTGGCTCGCAGGGACTCCACCATGGCAGCGGCCTCGGCCCGGTTCTTGGAGATTTCCAGGGCCCGGCTCACGGCGCTGCCCAGGCGGTCCAGGCGCTCTTTCAGCAGGTAATCCGTGGCGCCATGCTGAAGGGCCGCAACGGCCATTTCCTCGCCAAAGGTGCCCGAGAGGTAGATGAAAGGAGTTCCGGGCTGTCGGGCCTGGGCCAGTTCAAGGGCCTCCAGGTGAGTCACGCCGGGCAGAGCGAAATCCGCCAGAATCAGATCCCAGGGTTCCTCAAGGGCCGCTTCGAAAGTAGAGCGTCGGTCCACCCACCTGAGATCCGCATCCACGCCATCCTGCTGCAGCAGGCCCGCTACCAGTTGGGCGTCCGAGGGATCGTCCTCCAGATGCAGGATGCGGGGGCGGGCAGTCATAGGGGGCTCAAAACATGGACAAAGGGGGCGGCTCATTGATAAGGGCCCAGAATACTCCCAGCTGCCCCACGGCTTTGGCGAAATCCGAAAAATCCACCGGCTTTACCACGTAGGCGTTCACCCCCAATTCGTAGCTGCGGATCATGTCTGTTTCCTCCTTCGATGAGGTAAGCATCACCACTGGCAGGGCTTTCAAGTGGGGCGCGGACCGGATGGCTCGCAGCACCTCGATGCCGTCCACCTTGGGCAGCTTCAGATCCAGCAGCACCACGGCCGGAATCTCGAGAGGGCGCTCCGCGTAGGCGCCTTGACAGAAAAGATAGTCCAGCGCCTCGGCGCCGTCCTTCACATGATCCACGCCGTTGGCAAGGTTGCACTCATCGAAAGCCGCAAGGGTCAGCTCCGCATCGTTGGCGCTGTCCTCCACCAGCAGGATTCGCTTCAATGCTTTCACCATCTCAACCTCCGTCCAGGGCTATGAAGAAGGTGGCCCCGTGGTCCACTTCACTTTCGGCCCACACGCGCCCATCGTGTTTGGCCACCACCCGGGCCACGTTGGCGAGCCCGATGCCCGTGCCTTCGAATTCATCCTGCCGATGCAGGCGGCTGAACACATTGAAGAGCTTGTCGCCGTACTGCATATCGAAGCCCACCCCGTTGTCGCGTACGAACAGGGTAACCCCCGAATCGGGATCGCTGCCTACCTGGATGTGGGCTTCCGGGCGATGCCGGGTGAATTTCAGGGCGTTGGCCAGGAGGTTCTGGAGCGCCACCCGCAGCAGGGTGGGATCCCCCGGCACCGTAGGCAGGGGGCCGATGTCCCAGCGCACCACTCGGCCTTCGCCTTCGGAAGCCAGTTCCTCCTGAAGCTGTTCTATCAAGGGTCCGAGCGGCACCGGCTGACGTTTCAGCTCAGTGCGGCCCAACCGGGAATAGGTGAGCAGATCGTCAATGAGGGCGCCCATGCGTTTCGCCGCGTTCTGGATGACGTCCAGTTGACGCACGGCCTTCTCGGGAAGCTTTCCCTCCATGCTCTTGCGCAGCAGTCCCGCAAAGCCATCCACGTGCCGAATGGGGGCTCTCAGGTCGTGAGACACCGAGTAGGCGAAGGCCTCCAGTTCTTTGTTACTGGCCTCCAGGCGGACATTGAGCTGTATCACCTCCGCTTCCCTCAGGGCCTGCGCGACCCCCTTCTCCTGAAGCAGGACCAGGGCGCGTTCCAGCTCCTGAGTCCGCGTCTTCACCAGCTCATCCAGGTGAACGTTTACGGCCCGCAGATCTGCTTCCGCCTTGAACCGGGCACGATGATCCCGCGCCAAGGTAAAGGTGGCCAGGAGGCCCGCGATGAAGATGAGAATCAACAGACCGCTCCGTTCGAGAGAACCGCGCCGCGAGTCGGCAAAGAGTTGCCGCTCCAGGGCGTTGGTCTGGGCCTCCTGGGCCTGAATCAGGGATCGAAACGCGTCCCTTATGTCGTCCATGAGGACCTTGCCCTGACCCTTCCGCACGATGGCCCGGGCCTCCTCGAAGTTCCCGCGGCGGGCGAGCTGAAGGAGTCCGTCCAACAGCGCCAACTTCGCCTCGGCCGCGGATTCCAGGGTGGCCAGGCGCTCGCGCTCGCCCCCATTCAGAGCATGGCGTTTGAGTTCCGCCAGGTCCATCGAGTACTGCTCGCGTCCCACGAAGTAGGGGCTCAGGTAGGACTCGTCTTGGGTGAGCAGGAAGCCCCGCTGTCCCGTCTCCGCGTCCTGCAGATCCGAAAAAATTTCCTGCATCAGGCCATGGACGATATGAGATTCCTGGCGCTGGTCTCGGACCTCAGTACCCCGCCGGACTCCCTGAAAGGTCAGCAGCGCCGCCACAAGGACCGCGAGGAGGATGCCGGAGCTGGAGATAATCAGGGTTTTCAGGGTCACGAAAAATCCTCACGTCGGGAAACTTCTTGCCGAATTAGGAACCCCCAGTCGGTGGGCGTCAACGAGTACTCGATGGGTGAAGGCCCATGGCCCACCCTGCATCACGTTTAGGGTCAGCTCGACCAATTCCCCTGAGCGCTAAATCCGTAGAGATAACCATCGTCGCTGCCACCCAAAGCGAAACTGCCGTCACCCGAAAGTTGAAAAGGCCAGTTCATGGCAGAAGTGTCGAAGATCCCGAGACCCGCGCCATTGCTCGCATCCAGCACGTAGTAGTGGCCGAGCGTCAAGCCGCCGCTTTTTTTGGGTTCGCCCGTGCCAAAGGACACCAGCGAATCTCCTCCGCCCAGAATGTGATTGCTGGGATTGGGCCAGTATTTCACCGGCGACGACCAGGCGAGGGTGCCACTGCTTCCGTCGTCCCCCACGCTGTAAGCGTGGCCCAGCGTGGAATCGCGCCCATTGCTCAGGGTCACTAGAAAGCTGCCATCGCTCGAAACGCACACGCAACTGGACGTGGTGATGCCCGCCAAGACGTATTGCCACTGCGAAGTTCCGTTCGCAATGAAAGTATCGCGGTCAAAGAAATAGACGCCGTTCTTGCCACTGATGGCCGCCGCGAATTTTGAGCCATCTGCCGACATGGATACGGATTTCACGTAGGCGCCGCTGGAGCTGGGTTCCACCTGGACGCCTCGATGAGCCAGGGCAGCGAGGTGTTCTTTTACATGACCGCGCACGTCGGCTTCGGGCGGTTCCGGGTCCGCACCGGTGGCAGGAATCACCCAGGTCTGTTGCTGCACCAGCCCGGTAGATGTGATCTGGAAAAGGATCAGCGATGGCGCCGAACCATTGGGATAGAAGCCCGCCACCAGCCATTGTCCGTCCTCCGACATGGCAAGGCCTTGCACGCTGTTATCGGCGGAGATCAGGCCCGTGAGCGGCTGATAAACGCCGCTCACCAGGGCATAGGCGTAGATTTGCTGACCACCGCCATCATAGGAAGCGCCGCAGCCCGCCGCCAGAATGCCGCCATCCGCAGACATGGCGATCTGGTTCACGCGGGAGCTGGTCTGCTCGCTCACCATGATGCTGCCATCGCTCACCGACATGACCCGCAGTTGTCCCGTGTAGGTGCTATTTAGCCATCCACCACCGGCTGCGATGGTGCCGCCCTGATTCACTTTCACCCAGAACACGCCCTCGTAGGCGCCCTCCCATACATCGGACTGAAGCACTTCGCCTGAAGTATTCAACACGTAGAATCCGAAATTCGCCGTGGTGTCGAACTCGAAACTGCCACCCACCAGCACAGCGCCATCCTGCGAAGCATCCGTAGTGTTGAACCACAGCGTCGGCGAGCTTTGAGGATAGGTCCAGGCAGAGGTCATCTGGGGTGCTTGAGTCGGAGTCGTCATGGGAATCCTCTTGGTTGGTTTTCCAAAGCGTAGCGGAATTCAGGGTTCCTGCACGACGACGGTTTCGGCGATTGTGCGCCGAAGGCAACGACCTGATACCGTGTCGCTTTCAAAAAAAAGAAAGTAGCCACAGATGAACACAGATGAAATTACAAAAATTCGGCTCAAGATCGCTTCGCGAGGCGCCTAATTGTTCAGGCGCCTGCGGGCCAAAAGCCGGCAAATTCAGGCGGCCCGGCGCGAATCACACCCAGGCGTGAGGCCGTGTTCATCTGTGTTCATCGGTGGTTTCTATTCTTTTGAACGCGAATCCGGATGAAATGAGGAGGCCGGAATTCAGCTGCTCGAAAATCAAACGGCTCCCAGCGACGCCGCCAAATCGTCCAGGCAAACTTCCACCGCACGATTAAGCTCAGGCGACTTGCCCAGCTTGATGCGGGCGTAGGGCGTGTTGATGTGGCTTTCGGCGTGGGCTTCGAGGTGATCGGCGAGGTTGGGTTGCTGGAGCACTACGACCGCACGATTTTCAAGGCCCATGGCCTCGGCGTTTTTTCGCTGGTGGTCATGGGCGGAGTTGGGCAGCGGAATCAAAATCGCACCGCGGCCCGCGGCTTTAAGCTCTGCACAAGTGCTGGCTCCGGCCCTAGAAATGACCAAACTCGATGCCTCCATGGCTTCATCCATCGCCTCAATGAATGGCACAAGCTGGTGGCGCCCGTGGCGCGGCACATCCTTGATGCGCTCGAATTCCCGTGAGCCCGCCTGATGCAGAATGGTCCAATCTTCGAAGCGTTCCAGCAGCACCGGCGAAGCAACGAGCATGGCTTCGTTGATGGCGCGGGCGCCGCCGCTGCCGCCCAGTACCAACAACTGAAAGGGAGCCTTTAGATCCTTAACTTTTGAGAACTCGCGCAAAAAAGAGGATCGAATGGGCGTCCCCACCATGAGGCAATTCGCAGTTGGCAACAGCGGTTTGACGGCTTCCATGCCACACCACACCCGCCTGGCACCTGGCGCTAAACGACGCACCAATTCACCGGGAGCCGCGTTGCTCTCATGCAGAAAATAAGGGATGCCAAGATCCCGCGCCGCCAGCAGCGCGGGTGCGGCGCCATAGCCACCCGTACCGATGACCGCCTTGGGGCGTTGTTGCTTCCACAGCGCTTTTAATTTCGTCTTTCCGCGCCAGAGTTTCCACGCCGCGCGGGTCATGTTCAAGGGCGAGCGCCCCAAAAATCCTTCAACATCGAACAACAAGTGAGGCCACTGGGACTGGGGAAGCTTGAGGCCTTCGATGCCCCGGATGGCGCCCACGAAGGCCACCGGCAGATGGGGCCATCGCGCCTTCGCCCCTTCCGCCAGCGCCACCGCCGGAAAGAAATGCCCGCCGGTGCCGCCCCCTGTGAAGACCAAAGCATCTTTGAAATTGATAACCGTCATCACTCAAGACTAGCGGATGCGCGGCGGGAGTCGGACTCATCGGATTTCAACGTCGAAAACCCCGCGCTTTCGGGCTTATCATGGCCGTTCCAACCCCGCTCGGAGAAACCATGAGTCGCGCGAGCGAACTGCAGGTCCAGTTGAATGCCTTGCGATCGGGGCACGAATTGCTGGTTGAGCGCTACGAATCCCTTGCCATGGACCACCAGCGACTGAGTCGGAAAGAGGAATTCCTGGAACGCCAATTGCTGGCCATGACCATGCTCACCAAGAGTCGAACCCTGGCCAATGGGAATCTCCAGACGGCCATTCAGGAAATCACGCGGGCCTCGGCCCGGACGCTGGAAGTGGATCGCGTTGGGGTCTGGATCATCGAGCCGGAAGACTCCCGCCTGCGCTGCGCCGATCTGTTTGAAGGCAACGGCCACCATCATTCGGAAGGCCAAACCCTGGACTTCCATCTGTTCCCTTCCTACATGGCGGAGATCATGAAGGACCGTATCGTGGACGCCCATGACGCGATGGCAGACCCGCGCACTTCCGAACTGACGCAGTCCTACCTGGAGCCCTTGAGCATTCGGGCGATGCTCGATATTCCCGTGAGGGCTCGGGGAGAAATGGTGGGCATCCTTTGCCACGAGCATCACGCCATGCGCACGTGGCAAATCGAAGAAATTCATTTCGCCAGCTTCGCAGCGAGTCTGGTCACGCTTGCCTTGGAATCGAGAGATCGCGCCGAGGCCCAGGAGTCCCTGCGGTTATTCAAGATGACCCACTGACTCGAGGCCGTTGCGATCACATGCAGCCTCAGCGATCTGGAAACCAAGGGTTCTTCATGGATTTTTTTTCTTCCCGACGCGGGAAATTTGGCAAGGGCCTTCCCGCGATCCAGGCGCGCAGCCAGCCGTAGGCCCAGGCCTGGGATGCGGTCGTGCCGCGCCGCAGCGCGAGATCCAGCCTAGTTTGAGTCGCGGGATCGGGAGCCTTCGGCCAACGATTGGGAGGAGCTGGGTGGCCTTCGGCAAAAAGGCACCTGGCCTCTTCTTCCCAGGGCCGCAACTTTAGAGCGGCGAGGCGACGATGGACCAACTCATGCCGCAGCATCGCGCCCAGGTCACGGCGCCGAATTTTTTCAAGGGGCCGCAGATGCAGCGTGTCTCCAACCCAGGATGCGAAGCGCTGGGGCGGCGCGCCGGTGGCCCTTTCAAACTCCACGTCGCTCTGGTGCACATGGATGGACCAGGCAGCGCGGGGCATCGGTCCGAAAGCTTCAGAAGAACGAAAGGCGCTTTCCAGATCCGCCCCCAACAACCTTGGCCCCTCCGGATCGCCGAGCCAGGAGGGCGGGGGAGGCGAAGATTGAAGCGCCACCAGCGAACAAGCCGTCGCCAACATGGCAAAGGGATAGATGGGAGGAATCCGTGAGCGAAACACCGCGTGAAGTTTAGCAGCCGGAACAAAACCTAAAGAGGACGGGAAAAGACCTCCGAGATAGAATGGAAGGTCATGCCGAAGGGCAATTTTCGGCCTGGAACGATATTCTTTGTGGAGCTCTATATGAAGATCCTCGTCGCCCTCAAGCAGGTGCCCGACACCGAAACCAAGATCAAACTCGGGGCCGATGGCAGATCCATAGACCCCGCCGATGTGAAATGGATCACGAGCCCTTACGACGAATATGCATTGGAAGAAGCCATCCGCCTGAAGGAATCCAAGGCCGCAGAAGTAACCGTGGTGAGCCTTGGCGGGGATAGCGTCAAAGATGTATTGCGCAACGCCCTGGCTCTGGGCGCTGATTACGCGGTGCTTCTTAAGAGTGATGCTTCAGACCCCTTGGCCATCGCATCGGCCATCGCCGCCTTTGCCAAGGACAAAGGATTCGATCTCATCATGGCGGGCAACAAAGGCCTCGGCGGTGACAACGCATCTGTAGGCCCGATGGTGGCGGAGCTGCTGGGCATCGCGCAGGCGAACGTGGTCATCAAGTTGGAAATCGGTGAAGGGACTTTCCGCGCCGAGCGTGAAATCGAAGGCGGTACCGAAGTCATCGAGGGTTCCTTGCCCGCCGTCATCACCGCGCAGAAGGGCCTCAACGAGCCGCGCTACGCAAGCTTGAAAGGCATCATGGGCGCCAAGAAAAAGACCATCGAAGAGGTGGATGGCGCCGCGCCTGCGGGGTCTACGTCCGTAATGAGTATGGCAATGCCGCCCGCCCGTCCCGAGGGCCGCAAGCTCGATGGCGACCCTGCTCAGCAGGCCGCCGCGCTATTTAGTGCACTGAAAGACGAAGCGAAAATTTTCTAGTCGCCGATTCCACCAAGTTTGAAACACAACTCGATATAGACAATCCGAACTAGACAAGCCGAACTAGACAAGCCGAACTAGACAAGGGGATTCCATGATTCTGGTGTTTTGTGAATTGAAGGATGGCAAGCTTCGCAAGCCTTCAACGGAGGCTCTTTCTGAGGGCCGCCGCCTGGCGGATGTATCCGGCAATAAAGTTGGCGCACTCTTTGTGGGCGCCTCCACTACCGGTGCTGCCGACGCCGCAAAATACGGCGCCGATGTGGTTCTCACCTGTGAGGCTCCACATCTGGCCTCCTACAGCAGTGATGCCTTTGCGGTGGCCATCGCGGACGCGGTGAAATCCAAGGGCGCAACGGTGCTTTTAGGCGGCGCCACCGCCACGGGCAAGGATGCCTTGCCTCGCGTCGCGGCTCGACTGGGCGCTGGCTACGCCGGTGACGTGACCGGGCTTTCGATGGTGGACGGCAAGTTGCAGGCGGTGCGCCCCGTATATGCGGGCAAGGCTTTTGCCACTACGGCTTTCTCGTCTAATGTGCAGGTTGCCACCCTGCGTCCCAATGTTTTTGCGGCGGAAGAAAAACCCGGTGCAGGCACCATGGAATCGCTGGCCGCCCCGGCGGGCGACTTCAAGGCCATCGTGAAAGAAATCCTGGCCAAGGGCACAGGCAAGCCGGATCTGACCGAAGCCAACGTCATCGTGAGCGGTGGCCGTGGCATGAAGAATGGCGAGAATTTCGCGATTCTCGAAGAGCTGGCGGATGCGCTCGGCGGGGTGGTGGGTGCTTCCAGGGCCGCCGTGGACGCGGGCTGGGGCCTTCCCCATTCCATGCAGGTGGGTCAGACCGGCAAGGTTGTGAGCCCCACGCTCTACATCGCCTGCGGCATCAGTGGTGCCATCCAGCACATTGCGGGTATGGGTGGTTCAAAATACATCGTGGCCATCAATAAAGACCCCGAAGCGCCAATCTTCAAAATCGCATCCTATGGCATCGTCGGCGATCTTTTCGACGTGGTTCCCGAACTCACTAAAGCGGCCAAGGCACTGGGAATCGGAACCCATTGATACGGTTCAAAAGCTGGAACCGCGAATAACGTGAATTGGCGCAAATGGACGCGAAATGACAACCGGGTGGGCTTGACCACCTTCAAGAATGAAACACCTCATCCATGGCGGCCCTAAACGGGTCGCCATTTTTGTAACGCCGTGACGATAGATCTACAGGTCTGCCTGATCCATCGGAAGCACATCGAATGATTCCATCGCCGGTTCACTCGCGCCTTCCGCCGTGGGCGGTGCAGGCCGTGACGGTGGATGGTATTCAGCGGCGTCTTCTTTCCTGGAATTCCAGGCACGGATTTTCAGAAAATTGTCGTGGAGAATGCGACCTTCAAACAAATGTGTGTTCCATCGGATCAGGCACAGGGATTTGCGTTTCCCCGGCTGGGGATCATCCGCGACGATCTTTAGTTCCCCGCGTTTCACCACTTCCATTCGGGTTCCATCTTCAAAGACCACCAAAGCCCAGAGGCCGTTAAACGCCACTCTCCAATCGCCGTGATGTTCAGCATCCAGTTGCAAGAAGAGCTTCCAGTTTTTGATGGTCGCGGGCACGGTTTTGAACTCCGCCCATGGGTCGTCATAGCGCGGAGATGGGCCCAGAACGGGCTGCAACAGCTCCTCCAATTGCTGAACTTGATCCAGCGGTGCGGGATGAGCTAGTTGATCTGAGTGGAGCTTCAGCCGCTTGAGCCGCCGCTTGAAATTGGGGAACTGGCTGACGTAGTAGAGGAACGGGAAAATGACTGAGAGCCAGGGGAGCACCGAGTTGACGTTGGGCAACTCGGGTAAATCCAGCGGCAGAATTTTCCAAATTTCCATGAAGGCGATGAAACCCAGCAGAAGCCCTTCAATGGGGTAGGCCAAAATGGCGATGCGGTAGGTTGTCAGGTTGCCTTTCGGCATCAACCGTGGGAGCACCAGCGGCCCCAGCACGAGCAGAAATAGCAGAAAAAGAAACCAGGGAATGCTGGCCTGGCGAGGAAAGCAGAACGAGCAAATCGCCCCGAT
>JAYVXV010000244.1:0-13504 GCA_043784905.1 Holophagaceae bacterium
TAGGTGGGCACCCAGCGGGCGGCGCGAGTGCGGTAGCTCAGCTCCAGCACCACGTCCCCGGCCTTGGGCGTGGTCATCTCCACGGTCACGCGGCTGGGCGCGCTGCGCTGACCGCCGCTCTGTTTTTGCATTTCGGCATTCAGGCGATTTTCTTCGAGGGCGAGCTTTTCCAATTCGCGTTTGCGCCTGCGATCCCGCGTCATGATTTCGTTCGTGCGGGTTTGAATGCCCTTGCTCATCTCCAGCAGCGATGCCGTGGAGGGCGGGGCGCTCACCAGTTTCAGGGATACGTCCTTGTCGTAGGTGGATTGCAGATTACGGAGAAAATTCAATTCCTGGGCCAACGATTCGCCTTCGGCTTCGAGCCCGTCGCGGCGGTCTCTCAGAGCCTCGCGCTCCTTTACCAGGGCCTTGAATTCGGTGGTTTCCATCACCACGCGCACTTCTGAATTCACCGCCAGATCGCCCAACCGCGAGCCTTCAGGGCCCTTGGCGCTGACCCGCAAATCATCGAGCGTCAATCCTGGCGGCAGATCCTTCACCACCAGCTTCGCCGTGCCCGCGCTGGTGATATGCACCTCGCCGACTCGTGTCACCCAGGCCTCGTCCGGATGCAGCCGCACGCGAGTGATGGGCGCGTCCAGCGTGGTGGGTGTCTGCGCCGCGAGATAAAGGCTCAGGGCCGGGATCATCAAGGCCACGCGCATGGGAGATCTCCTTTAGATTGAAAAAACATGGACACAGAAAGCACAGAAAAAATCAGGAAGTCCACAGCGCGGCCGGTGTCGGAAGCAAATAGCTGATTCACTGCCAAGACGCCAAGGGCGCCAAGAAAAGACAGAGGAATCAGTCATGTGCGGGCCTTCGGCCCGCAGGCGCCTGAACAACCAGGCGCCTCGCGAAGCGATTTTGGGATGAAATCATGGGTAGTGGAGCGTGTTGTTTTTCTTGGTGTCTTCGCGTCTTGGTGGTGAATCTTTTCGCAAGCTCACATGCATCGAGGGGCCAAAGTTTTCGCGAAAAAATAAGTAGGTGGAGGTTAGTCCTACAAAAGGAGTCCAAAGGCCCCCGCTGGACGTGGCCCTGAACCGGAATTTCCGTGCCTTCCGCGCTGTTCTGCGTCTTCTGTGACAAGCGGTTTTTCATGATCGCGCTACCATTTCGTCTTCACACGATAGGTCAACTTGGCGCTGCCTTCGGCGGGGACCTGCACTTTGAATTTCGCGGCCCCGGCGGATTCTTTGGTGTGTGGATGGCTTTCCTCAATGATCTCCCAATCCCCGTAGATGGGCTCCAGCACTGAGACAGTGACAGGTTCCTTCTTGGCATTTTTCAATTCCACCTGGAACGCCGACTCGTAGACGTAGTGGTATTTGCCTATGGCACCCAGGCTTTTGAAGTCGGTCTGCTTGCGCCGGGCGGTGACATCGAAGGCGTCGCCCAGCTTCAATCGCACGGTCTCATTTTTAGGCGTGTGATCCACCGCATCTTCACCGACGAACTGGGCTCTGGCTTCGCTATCCCGCTTGTAGACCCGCACCACGCCTTTGGGTAGGGGCATTCCCATATGGTTTTCAAGGCGGTTATCGAACTCGACGTAGACGCCGACTTTCAATTTGTCGCCGATCTCCCCATAGCTGCTTTGGTAGTAGTAGCTCTCGCCGCGCAGCAGGAATTCCTTTCGCACGGGGACGCTGGAGGCGCTGAGCAGAGCCACCTGTTTCGTTTGATCGGCCTTGATGGTGGTGGGCCGATCCAGGGTGTAAAGGTGGTACTCGAAGAGGCCTTCCTCCTTCATCTGGGGTGCCGCAGCCTTCATGGCGTCAACCGCCATACCATTCATTTGGTAGCCACCGCGTCGCTCCTGTACCCGATTTACGTCCCCCGCCACGAGTTGGAGGGTGGCGTTCGGATACGCTACACCGCTGGTGTTGGTGAGGGTCACCCAGCCGCTCAGATCCATGGTTTTTTCGTCGGACGAAAGATTGGCCACGTAATCCGCCCGCCAAGCCAGGCCGCCCGTGAGGTAGCTCAGCTCCAGTTTTTGCGGCGCGGCCAGGGGTGAGTTCAAGGAGATCACCAGGGTCGGCCGCGCCCGCAGGTTCTCCGGCACTTTTGGGAAGACGATGCGCCCCACATAACTACTCTCGATGCGGTCGGGGAACTGCAACACCGTACCGCCGTTGGTGGCGAGCACAAAAGCCTCTTCGCGCTTTTCGATGAGCTTGCCGTTTTCGTCCGGGTGCGTGGTGATGACGCCCACTTTTTCACCGACATATTTATCCAAAAGTTTTTGCGGGGTCAGTAGATCGAAATCGAAATTCTGCTCCGCCACCCAAAAGCCTTCTGGGTGTGTGAGGTTCCGCAACAGCGCGGTCTCCGGCCGGATTTGGGCGGAAACTTCCTGGAAGGCCAGGGCCACCTCGCCCTTGGGCAATTTGACTTCGCGGCTGTCCTTCACCAGTGCCAAATTCTCGTTGTAGATGCTGATGGCCAGGGACTGCTGGTCCTTTTGGGTGGTGGGAATTTCCTTCAACTGCGCGCAAAGGGGCAGCGAGGCGAGGACCAAGGTGAGGACGGATGGGCGCATGGGAGGCTCCAGAGAAATGAATGAATGAACGGCTTGGCATCACGCATTGAGTTGGACAAGCGTGTCGGGATCAAAGTTCCCGGTGGATCGATGAAAATCAGTGGAAACATGAGAACCGGAGACCTAGTTAGGCCGCCAGACTTGCAGGGTGAGTGAGGTTTTGGAATGGGCGGGCAGGATGACCTTCGCCTTTTCGGAAGCGGCGTCCTGTTTTTCATGGGGCGTGTCGGCGCGGAGCAATTTCATGCCCTCCTCCATCTGAAGAATCAGCTCCATTTGTTTGGGTTGGGCCAACTCATTTCTAAGGTCCAGGCGATAGGTGGCGATGTGGCCCGGTGGTCCATCCTTCTCATAAGGCTGAGCAGCTTCCTCAAAGGTTTTCTGGGTGAAGGTTGATTGAAGAAAGACCTTGGCCATGATTCCCTTCAAGCGCCAGGCAATTTCCATCTGCGTCTCCTCGCGGCTTTCAAGAAGAACTAGTTTCGCCGATAGACCGTGAGGGGAACCAAGGCCCAAGATGGCCTCTTCTCCCTTAGAAACCGAGTCCAAAAGAATTTCATCGGGGAGCGGAAGGGCGGGGCCTTCGGGGGTGCGGTAAATGGCCGCCACCATTCCTTGGGGCAGGGGGCGCCCGAGGTGCGAAGCGACCGTGTTCTTAAACTGGGCGGTGAGCCAGAGGGGAATCTCTTCGCCTTCGTTTCCATCCTTAGCATGGTTGTCTCTCCCATCCAGGTAGATGAGTGTTTGAATGACGGGATTCAAGGGAATGCGTTGCGCTGAAAACAGCACGAGTTGCTTCTTTTGAGCCTGCTTCAAGGTCGTGGGCGCGCCCCAAGTGAACAGGTGGTAGTCAAGGAGCTGCTGTTCCTTGAAGGTAGGCGCGCTCGTCACCGCTACAGATGCCACGACCACCACGGTGGTGGTGGCATCTTCTTCTTCCTCGAAAGGACTGCGATCCGGCACGCGATTCACCTCTCCCGCCAAGAGCGATAGCTGGGCCTTCTCGAAGCTCACGCCGCTCTGGTTGTCCACCGTCACGAAGCAATCCAGATCCATGTGCCGCAGGTCCGGGTCCAGGGTGGCGACGTAGCGAGCGGACCAAGTGAGGGCCTGGGTGAGGTAATCCAATTCCAGATCTCGCGGACCTTCGGTGGGGGCGGCGAAATCCTGTAGCAGCGTGGGGTGGGCACGCAGTTCGTTGGGCAGGGCGGTGAGCGCCACGTCGCCAGGCTTGGCCGCGCTCAGGCCCTCGGGTGTCTGCACCAGCACGTTGGGTTCCGCCTTGATGAGGCGGTAGCGGAAAGGGGCTTTTTTCTGCTCCCATTCCCATCTGTGCAGCTTGAAAAGCTTGCGAATCGCGGCGGTGGGAATGGGCGACCAGAGATCCTGCTGGGGCAGGGAAGCCAAGATCCCTTCAATGGGGCCAGTGGGCGAAGATCGCCCACCCTCGTTGGGAACTTTCATCAGCACCTTGGTGCCGAGGGATTTCTTCAGCAGGTTTTCGGGCGTGATGAGATCGAATTCAAAATTGCGTTCACCCAGGCGCAGCTCGTCTTCGGTTTGGAGCGTGCGCAGTAAGGCGGTACGAGGATTCATCAGTGCGGCCACGTCCGAGAAAGCAAGGCGGGACGGGCCTTTGGGAAGGTCCACGCGGCGGCGATCACGCACCATCGCCCAGCCATCCTGGTAGATGGTGAGGGACAGATCGCTGCGATCTTTGGCGGAGCTTTGGATCTCTGGAGTCTGAGCGGGCAGAAGCAGGGAGGCGGTCAGGCCAAAGATGAAGGCGCGAATGGAGAACTCCAGGGTGAGTGCTTTCATGATGCGCCGAGCCGATGTTCGGTGCCCGCTTTCTGGATGGTTCAGCCAATTTTCCCGTCGGAGACCAAGGCCTGAATCTTCGCCAGGGCGCTATCCATCTGAGTCTTCAAGAGTTTTTCGGCGCCCATCATCTGCATCATCATGGGCAGGTCGGCTTCGATCACCAGGCGCAGCGTGCAGCCCTGATCGCTGGGCTGGATCTCGAAGCGCGATACGTAATCGAACATTTTTTTTGCGGTGGGCACGATCGTGATCAGGGTGGGTGGAATCCGTTCTCCGACTTTCGCCTCCACGGGCAT
The DNA here is from genome assembly GCA_043784905.1 of Holophagaceae bacterium. GTDB lineage: Bacteria > Acidobacteriota > Holophagae > Holophagales > Holophagaceae > JANXPB01. Next base: position 4,711 of record JAYVXV010000244.1, read on the forward strand.
ATTCATACCCATCACTTCGACCTTGTAGCGATGACTATCGGCATCACCGCTGAAATCCGTTGCGGCGGGCTCCAGAAAGGTCCGGTGGCGGGAAAGATCCGAAAGGAACCCGAAAAGTAGTTCGGCGGAAACAGGCAGCTCGAGGGTGTGGGTTTGGAGGGTGATCATGGCACCTAATGTAGCCACCCAGTGAAGGCTTCGGGCATCAGGCCTCGTTGTTGAGTTCGTTTCATGCGGAACCACCAGCAACAACGAGGCCTGAGGCCTGAAGCCTGACCTATCCGCCCAGGCAAAACCCAACTGGTCCAATGGGAAATATGGGAACTGGTCCATGGTTCCGTCGGGAAAAGGCTCTATGTTTGATTCGCATCCCCTCGGAGAAACCATGAAACCCTATTCCTTCTTCAGCACCGTTCTACTGGTCTCGGGTCTCTACGTGGGTTGCAGTGGCGGCGGCTCCAGCTCCATGCCGGCCCCTGGTCTGACCATTGCCTCATTCACCTCCACCGCTTCCCAGGTGAACCAGGGGCAGACTGCCACGCTTTCCTGGACCCTCAGCGGAACGCCCACGGGGCTCACGCTGGATGGCGTGACCCTTCCTGTCACGCAGACTTCCGCCCCCGTGACGCCCCTGCGGCGTCAAACCTATACCTTGGTGGCCACCGGCGGCGGCGCCTCGGACACCAAGACCGTGACGGTAGTGGCGAAGGGACTTTCGCTGCTGGCGGGGGATCCGCTGACATTAGGAATCGCTGATGGTTCTGGAACCACCGCACGATTCAATCGTCCCATTTACGTGAGCCTGGATGCGCAGGGCAATGCGATCATCAGTGACCAATCCAACCACGCCATTCGGAAAGTCACGCCCGCAGGCGTGGTCTCGACGATGGTGGGAATCACCGGCACCAGCGGCTATGTGGACGGCCCGGTGGCCGCCGCCAAGCTCAATCTGCCCCGTGGCCACGCCTTTGATAGCGCCGGAAATCTCTATGTGATGGATGCGTTCAACGATGTCATCCGCAAGGTGAGCGGCGGCGTGGTGAGCACCTTCTGCGGCACGTTCAACACGGCGGGATCGTTGGATGGCGCGCCCGGCGTGGCCCTGTTCAATTTCCCCAATGGGATGACCATTGACGCCGCGGGCAACCTCATCGTCACCGACAGTAACAACTACACCATCCGAAAAGTGAGCCCCGCCGGGATCACCACCACCCTCGCGGGCACCGCACTGGTCCAGGGCTCCACCGATGGCACCGGCCCGGCGGCTTCCTTTGTCTATGTCACCGGCCCCGTCCTGGATTCGACGGGGAATATCTTCGTCCTTAGCAACTACACCGTCCGAAAGATCACGCCAGGTGGCACGGTCAGCACCTTCGCGGGTGGCGCGGGCCTCATCGGATCGGTGGATGGTTTGGGCACGGCGGCCCGGTTCGGCGGTGGGGCCCAGGTCGCCATGGACAGTTCCAGCAATCTCTATGTCGCGGACTCGGGCAATGGCACCATCCGCAAGATCACGCCCGCCGGGCAGGTCTCCACCATCGTGGGGCAGCCCGGCGTTCAAAGCGCGGTTCCTGGGCCTTTCCCTGCTTCGCTGAACGCGCCCCTTGGCGTCGCGGTCATGCCAAATGGGGATCTGGTGATCCTTACGGGACACGCCGTATTCGTCGCCACGGCGCCTTGAAGGAATAGGCATCTGACATCAGGCATCATTGTTGAGGCTCGTTTCATGCGGAGCCACCATCAACAACGAGGCCTGATCCCCGAAGCCTGATGTTGGATCGCATCAGCGCATCAGCGCAGCGTGATCAGCGTGGCTCCGGCGCCGCCTTGGCTCAGGGGCGCGTCTTCGACGCTCTTGATGCCGGGGTGACCATGAAGCGCCGCTCTCACGGCGCTTTTCAGCTTGCCCGTGCCGTGGCCGTGGACGATGCGGATGTGGAGTCGCCCGCCCGCGATGGCGCTTTCCACAAAACGGTGGACCTCCGTGTCCACGTCATCGCTGGCGCGGCCGATGAGGTTTAGCTCAGGCGCGGATTCGCCGCCATCCGCGTGAATACGCACGCGGCCTTCCTTGGGTTTCTGCGCCTCCAATTCTTTGCGGTGAAGGGGCACAAGCTCACCGGCCCTGGCTTCAAACCGTTTGCCCAGGGCTAACTCCAAGGTCACTCGATCACCCTTCATGGCCACGATGTGTCCTTCCATTCCCAGCCCACGATGGCGGGCAAATCCACCCATTTTCAAGGCGGGTAGATCGTTGCTGGGCTTAGATTTGGGGGCTTTTACCTGCAATTCGGTCGCGGCGATTTTCGAGAGCAATTTCATGCGTTCGTTTGTCTCGGCGCCCAGGCGATCCGCATTCTCGGACACCTTGGATTTGGATTTCAGCTCTTTCACGAGCCGCTTGCCTTCGTGATCCAGAAAGTCCAAAACCCGTTGGACTTTTTCCTGGTCTTCGCCGTGGGTCTTGTCCTGTAAATCCCGCAAGGCTTCTTCACGTTGGGACAGGATTCGGCGATCCTTTTCGAGGTGCTGTTCATTGGCTCGGAGTTCGGTTTCAAGTCGCAGCACCCTTAGTCGGTCGGCCTCCAATTGGTGAAGAAAGTCCCGCCAATCCTGCTCGCGACGACCCATAACTTTATGGGCGTGGTCCAGAATTTGGGGCGGTAGTCCAAGGCGTTTCGCGATGGCGAGCGCGCGGGACTGGCCCGGCAGGCCCACCATTAGGCGATAGGTTGGCGCGAGTTTTTCTTCATCGAATTGAACGGATGCATTTTGGAATTGCGGATGGGAAAGGGCCCATTGACTGATCTCGCCGAGATGGGTGGAGCAGAGTACCCACACGCCACGCCGACTTAAAGCTTGCAGGATGGCGATGCCCAACGCCGCGCCCTCCTTGGGATCGGTGCCCGTGCCCAACTCATCCAGCAGCACCAATCCACCCGCCTTGGCGTGCTGAAGAATGTTTTTCACATGGACAATGTGGCTGGAAAAAGTAGACAGGCTGCCGAGTAGCGATTGGTGATCGCCGATGTCTGCGTGAAGGCTCGGGAGTTTAGGAAGGGTGCTTCCGATTTCAGCAGGAATGGCACAACCCGCGTGGCCCAAACAGGCCAATAGGCCCACCGTTTTCAGTACGACGGTCTTGCCGCCCGTGTTGGATCCTGAAATCACGAGACAGGGACGATCCGCTTGGAGATCGAGGGAGAGGGGCACGACGTCGTGGTCCAGCGGATCCAATTCCAGTGCGTCCCGAACTTTGGCCAGCAGCAGCGGATGGCGCGCATGGCTAAGGTGCAGGCGATCTACATTCAGATCAGGCAGGCTGCCATCGCAAAGGCTCTGCCAGCGCAGCAGCGCGATAATTTCGTCGGCCTCACCTTGAAAGTTCTGCCAACGGGTAAAATCCTCACGGCGCTCTCGGAGTTCTTCCAACAGACGCCGCAGGAACGCATGAACCTCCTGGGTATAGGCCCGGTCGGCCTCGACGAAATCGTTGTTGAGCGACACCGCCTCGAGGGGTTCGAGAAACAAAGTGGCACCAGACCCGGAGCGGTCCAGCACCAGGCCTTGCACCTGACCCCGGCGGTCGGTGCGAACCGGCAAACAATACCGGCCATTGCGCTCTACGATGGCGCTGTCCTGAAAAGCTTCCGCGTGATCTCGGAGCAGTTTGTTGAGCTTGGCCTGGACCGACTGGAAGGCCCGCTGACGTTGAGTGTGAAGCTGTGCGAGGTCCGGAACTTTTAAGGCATCCAAGACCCCATCTTCGGTGAAGGTGCGGCGCAATTTTTCGGCGAGAGGCCCAGGATCCGGCAATAGCCCAGCGCTGACATGAAGACAATCCAGGCTCGGCACCGCGCCTTCTGCGGCGACGCGATCCGCAGGCCAGGTGAGGCTGCTGATGGATCGCACCAATTGGGCGAGTCCCGGAAGGCCATCGCGCAAACTCCGCCAATGTTCGGGGAGCAGCCATCCGCTTGGGTTCAGTAATTCGCCAAAAGCATCATCGAGATTCGAGAGTGGCAGATCCTGAGGCTGCTGCCGCCAGAGCGGTTCCAACTCAATTTGGCGTAGACGCCGAATAGCCGCACCCCCATCGAAGGGATGCATGGACTGAATGGAGGCGCGTCCTTTGCCCGTTCGCGCACCGCGTCCGATCAACTCCCGCAGCTCGGGGAATTCAAGCGCCTCTAGTTCAGCGTGAATGGGTTTAGGCAAGCGCATGGGGGAATGGGGCCTTTGTGGTGATTTTCCACCGGGCTCGTGTCCAAACTCATACCGAGTCGAGTCCAAAAAGAAGGTTCACCACAGAGACACAGAGGGCACAGAGAAAAAAGAAGGGATCAAAAAGGTGTTCACTTCCAAATCAGGTTTTATCTTTTCTCATTCAGTTCTCTGTGCTTTTGGGGTGAATTTTTTTGCCTTTGAACCCAAATACGCAGCATAGCTCAAGACCCAAAAAAGGCCCGCTTTCACGGGCCTTTTTCAACGGGAAAGGAACTACCCCTTCATGAGGCGGCGCTCCTGGGAGAGACGCTTCAGGGTTTTCTTGCGGGCCGCAAGCATCTTGCGCTTGCGCTTTGCGCTGGGCTTTTCGAAGTGCTGACGCTTCTTGAGCTCGCTGAGAATTCCAGATTTCTCGCACTTCCGCTTAAAGCGACGGAGCGCGTTCTCGAACGTCTCGTCTTCTTTTAGTTTGACCAATGGCATATGAATATCCCTCCTTCCGCCGTGGATTCGCCGCACCCTTCGGGCACTGCGGCCTTACAGAATACATGGAAATCTTAAAATCCCCACGCGAGAATCTTGATGAGGTGTGCTCTGGCTGTTGCCGCTGCCCCCTGCTGACGGCTACACTTTCGTTTTCTCCGAGAATGCATGTCCCGACCCCTCCTGCTTATTGTGGATGGCGAGTCCCTAAAAACGCCCCCGCTAGTGGCGTCCCTTGAGCTTGACGGCTGGGACCTCCGCTGGGCCACCGGCCAAGAAGCGCGGCATTTTATTGATTGGGGGCTTTCGCCGAGTTTGATCCTGGTGGATCCATCTCATGGCGAGACGGCTTTTGAAGTGGCCAAGATGTTTACGGCGCGCGATCCGGGATTGCCCGTGTTGGTGCTCCAAGGGGATGACACCGCTCCATACTCCGCGCTGCCAACCTCGTTTACCGGCTATCTGACCAAGGTGGATCCCGAGCAGACATGGTCACCTGTTTTGCGCGCTCACAAACCCAATTCATCGCGGGCTTCGGGGAAGTTCAGTTCCGAGGACATTTTCGGCGATCTTTTGGCGGACCTGGAAGGACCGGAATCGTCAGCGATTCCTGGAGCCCGGCCCTCTGCGACCAAAGCTATCGAAGCACCGACTGAGACGTCTGTGACGCCTGTTTCGGCGGCCACCAAGCCGGTGATGTCGGACGCTGCAAGATTAGCGATGTCGTTCGAGGCCAAGCCGCAGATGGCTGAAACCGCACTGCCTTTGATCCCTGAAGCTCCGAAAATTCCCGAAGCCCCTAAAGTCGTCAGTGCCCCGTCTCTGCCCAAGATTCCTGTGATCATCGCGCCGATCCGTCCTTCGGCGATCCCGAAAATTGAGATTCCCAAATTTCAGGTTCCAGCTCCCAAGCTGCCCGGAATCCCGAAGACCGGCACGATACCCATGACCAAGGTGTCCCCAGCGCTTTCTGCCCCATTGTCGGCCCCGTCCTCCGGACCCTCACCGGCGGCTACCCAGGTGATGCCTGTGATGGCACCCCCGACACCACCCCCGACACCACCCCCGACACCGCCTCCGATGGTTTCTGCGGTCTCGCCCTCTACGCCACCCCCAAAAGCGGCGAGTGGGCCCATGGATAGTGATGACATTTTCGGAGGGCTATTGGCGGAGCTGGACGCCATGCCCGCGAGCCCAGCTTTATCAGCCCCCCCAGGTCCACCGAAAGCGTTGGCGCCTGCGTTGACCTCGGCCTTGCCCCCGGTAGCCCTGCCTGCGGTTCCCAAGTTGCTGCCTGCGCCAAGGAGCGTAGCGGATGACTTGGCAAATGATCTGTTGCCTTCGGTGCTGGGCCTTGGGTCAAGCCTGGAAGACCATGGTGTTTCTGGCGTTCCCACGGCCCCTTTGCCTGGGGGCCCTGCTCAGGATGAATACACCCTCAGTGGCATCTCAGGCATCCATGATCCCTTTGCCATCGAAGCCATGGCGAAATCGGGCAGTGACGCTACGGCCATGCCCCCGGCACGGCCTGCACCACCCCCCGCAGCATTGCCAGGGACGCAGGTGTTCCCTGATATGTCTGATCCGGTTCCTGCCAATGTGCTGGAGGAATACGGCAACTACTACTTGCTCGAAAAGATTGCCGTGGGCGGCATGGCCGAGCTCTTCAAGGCCAAGATGCGCGGCGTACAGGGCTTTCAAAAGATCGTCGCCATCAAGCGAATCCTGCCCCATCTTTCGGACAACGATGAATTTGTCACCATGTTCATTGACGAGGCTAAACTGGCGGCCCAGCTTACGCATCCCAACATCGTGCAGATATTTGATCTTGGGAAAGCCAGCAATTCGTATTACATCGCCATGGAATTCGTGGACGGACGGGATCTGCGTTCTTTGCTGCGCAAGGTTCGGGAGTATCGTCTGCCTTTTCCCGAGCCCGTGGCAGCGTTCGTGGCGATGAAGGTGGCCGTGGCCTTGGATCACGCCCATCGAAAGAAGGGACTCAACGACAAGGAATTAAAACTCGTTCACCGCGACATCAGCCCGCAAAACATCCTCATCAGTTACGAGGGAGCGGTAAAACTCGTGGACTTCGGCATCGCCAAAGCCGCGACAAAAAACACCCAGACCATGGCGGGTGCGCTTAAAGGGAAGCTGCTCTACATGAGCCCTGAACAAGCCTTGGGTCAGCCCTTGGACAATCGCTCGGATCTCTATTCCCTGGGTCTCGTTCTATTTGAATTGCTGACCGGGGAGCGTTGTTTCCAGGCGGATTCGGAATTGGGAGTGCTTGAAAAGGTTCGGATGGGACGGGTCATGGATGTTCAGACCCTCAATCCCACGATCTCAAGGGAAATGGCCGCGATTGTAGCCAAGTGCCTTCAAAAAAGCGTGGAATCCCGTTACCCGTCGGCGCGGTTCCTGGAGCGGGATCTCAAGGATTTGCTGGTGCGTCAAAGCAGTGAACCGACGGATCACGATGTGGCCGAATATGTAAATGCGCTGCTGAAGGGCACCAAAGAGCAGGTCGAAGAAGTGCTTGCGGCCCGATTTGCCATCCGCGCCCCCCTGGCGGCTGCACCTCGGCCGATGGAATCGCCCTCCGGTGAGATGTCTCGGCGACAGATGGAGGATCAGCCCACCACCGCCCACGCCCCTCGAAAGGGGCTGGAGCCAGGGCAGATTCCCATTCCCCTGCCGGAAATGGAGCACATGGGCTCAGGACGCCCGGTTTGGTTGATTCCGGCCATCGCCATCGTTGCGCTTTTAATCGCCGTTCTGATCTGGATAGCAACTAGATCCTAATCTCTGTATGCTTGGGGCCTTGTTCCCCTTTGCAAATTCGTTTCATCCAACCATCATTCCCTAGGGAGGCCACCCATGGACCTGAGCAATGACCAAACCCAGTTCTACGAACAAACCCGCGGACGCTGCAAAGCGGAAGTCGAGCAGATCAACAACACCATCGCCAGCGAAGTGCAGCGGGTGAAGGATCTCCTCACCAACCTGAGCAATCGCAAGGCCGCCGTTCTTCAGATGTACAACGCGTCTTGCGCGGTACTGGGTGTGGAAAACGACCTGGCGGGTGAAGAGGGAATGGACATCGAATTTTAGTCCCGAGTCCTGAGTCTTGAGCAAGAAAAAGCGCGCCTCGCGGCGCGCTTTTTCTTGCTTGCGTCCCAACCCCTATTTTCCCGCGCTCCCAAACAAAGGCGCCGAACATCTCGTGCAATTCGCCCGGTGCGGGGGATTGCGGTGGCCGCAGTGGTCGCAAACGTGGTCGCGCTGCCGCTTGCGCTTCCAAAGCCGAAGGTAGAGTAGCCCACCGATGATGATCAGCAACAGAATCTTGCTACTGCCGGTGAGGGCGTACCAGGGGCGCGCAGCCACGAGCTTGGGGGCTTGGGTTTGGAGTTCGATGGCGGGCTGGATCATGTGACTTCGGTCCTGAGTCTTGAGTCCTGAGGTTCAATTTGGATGCGGCCTGTGGTCGCGATTTTATGGTGCGCCAAAGGCGCTTCCAGCTTGCCTCAGGACCCAGGACTTCTTCAATTGTCCACTTTCAGAATGGCCAAGAAAGCCTCTTGCGGGATTTCCACGTTGCCGATGGATTTCATCCGTTTCTTGCCTTCCTTCTGTTTTTGAAGGAGTTTCTTTTTGCGGCTGATATCACCGCCGTAGCACTTGGCGGTAACGTCCTTGCGTCGGGCCTTTACGTTGGTGCGGGCGATGAATTTCGCGCCGATGGCGGCCTGGATCGAAACATCGAACATTTGCTGCGGAATTACTTCCTTCATTTTGGCGCAGAGCGCGTGGCCGAGTGTCGTGCTCTTGGCGCGGTGGACCAAGATCGAGAGCGCGTCTACGGGCTCGCCGTTCACCAGGAGATCCATCTTCACCAGGTCGGATTCCACGTAGTGTTTCATGTGGTAGTCGAAACTGGCGTAGCCCTTAGACAGGGATTTCAATTTGTCGTAGAAGTCCAACACCACCTCGTTTAGGGGCAATTCGTAAACGAGCATTACGCGGTCGCTACTAACATATTCCAATTTTTGTTGGATGCCGCGGCGTTCTTCGCAAAGCT
>JAYVXV010000245.1:0-4301 GCA_043784905.1 Holophagaceae bacterium
GATACCGACTGGAAGAATCTCGCCCACGCCCGCGCCACCCTGGTCATTTTCATGGGCACGCGAACGCTGCGCGATGTGGCGAGGCGAATGCTTGACCATGGGGCGCCGCCAGACCTACCGGTAGCGCTTATCGAAAACGCCACGTGCGCGGGACAAGCCACCACGATTTCCTCGCTGCGGCTCGCGGCGGAAGGCCACCTGTGTCCTCGCACCGATGGGCCCGGCCTCGTCTATATCGGCGCCGCCATTGGCGAGCGCGTGCATCCCATCCTTCCCTCGATTCCTGAAATGAACCCCCATGAATTTGCTGCCTCTCTTCCTCAATTTGAAAAACAAGCGCGTGTTGGTGGTGGGGGGCGGGACCGTCGCGCTGGCTAAACTCCAGGCCCTGCGCGGGTGCGGCGCAAGGGTTCGAGCTGTGTCGCTGCGCTTCAACCGCGCCTTTCTTGAAGAGGCCAAGGGGCATGCCATCGAGATGAGGCAGCGGGCCTTCGAGCCCGTGGACATGGAAGATGTGCATCTCGTCATCAGCGCTACCAATGATGCGCGTGCCAATGCCGCCATTACTTTTGAGGCGCAATCCAAAACAATTTGGGTAAACGCCGTAGACGATCCCGAGAGCTGCGACGCCTTTTTCGCCTCCACCCTACGTCGAGGCCCCTACACCCTCGCCATCGGCACCGAGGGGCGTTTTCCTGGGCTCAGCCGCAGCCTCCGCCAAACCCTAGAAGTCCTGCTCCCGCAAAAGGATGGCGATCTTCTGTCAGAACTCGCCGCCTTCAGGCGACGTCTGAAGCAACAACTACCTGATCCCCAAACCCGCAGCGCAGCGCTTCGCCAGGTCATCGCCTCCTTTGAAAACGACTATCTCTCCCCCTCTGAGTCCGGAGCTTCCCATGTCCATTCCTGAGAGCGCCATCGAGACGCTCAAGCGCAATTCCCGCTACCTGCGTGGCACGCTTCTCGACGAATTGGCCAGCTTGGATCCGGGACTCAGCGCGGATTCACAACAACTCATCAAACTCCATGGGCTCTACCAGCAAAAGGACCGCGACAAGCCGAAAGGCACCGAGGTTTCTCCCACAAAGCTGCCGGTCCTCATGGCCCGAGGGCGCATTCCCGGTGGGCATTTGAGCGCCTCGTCGTACCTGGCTTGGGATGAAATTGCTGACCGATTTGGCGACCGCAGTCTGCGGATTACCACCCGCCAGAGTCTGGAGCTGCATGGCATTTTGAAAGGTGATGTAAAAGCCTCGTTGAAGGCATTGCAAGCGGCCTTGCAGACCACCCGTGGCGCCTGCGGCGACGTAGTACGCAACGTGACCCAGGCCCCAAACCCCAGCGGCCGTCGGGATATCGCGCAGTTGGATGCGGTGGCTGAAACCCTTTCCACTCACTTCCTTGCCCACTCCAACGCCTACGCGGAAATCTTTTTGGACGGGGAGCGCGTGGACTCAGGACAGGAATCCGAACCACTTCTCGGTGCGAATTATTTGCCGCGCAAATTTAAGATCGCGGTCACCGTCACGGGCGAAAATCTCGTAGATCTCTACACCAATGACCTAGCCTTTGCCGCGACCTTAGACGCCGATGAAAACCTGAATGGGTTCTTCGTCTTCGCCGGGGGCGGTCTAGGTATGACTCATAACGACCCCACCACTTTCCCGCGCTTGGCTGACGTATTGGGATGGATTTCTTTCGATCACCTGTTACCGGTTGCCGAGGCCGTAGTGGGCACCCAGCGAGATTTTGGTAACCGCAGCGACCGCCGCCGCGCCCGTCTCAAATACCTCATCGAAGCCAAAGGGAAAGCCTGGTTCAAAGCCGAAGTTGAATCGCGCTGGGGTGGAACCTTCGAGTCCCGCGAAGTTCCCGAGTGGCGCAGCCGTTCGGTACTGGGCTGGATCGAGCGAGAAGACGGATCTTTCGCCCTGGGCTTCCACACCCTCAGCGGTCGAATCGCGGATCATGCAGGTCATCCGCTGAAAACGGCGCTTCGCGATCTTGTCCGCGAATTTAATTTAGAGGTTCAACTCACCCCGGATCAAGACCTCATTCTTCAAGGTATTCAAGCTCAGGATCGCGCCGAAGTAGACGACATTCTGCAAGCCCGCGGCATTGATCCCAGCAGCCCGAGTAAACTCCACGACCGTGCCCTGGCCTGCGTGGCCCTGCCCCTATGTGGCCTGGCCATCACCGAGGCCGAGCGCGTGTTGCCAGATCTGCTCTCACTCATCCAAGTGCCGCTGTCGCGCTATGGCCTATTAGACCTCGCTCCGGTTTTTCGCGTCACGGGGTGCGCCAATGGTTGCGCACGACCCTACACCGCAGAACTCGCACTCGTGGGCCAGACGCCGGGAAAATTCGCGCTTTATGTGGGGGGTCACGCCGAAGGATTCCGCCTCGCATTCGAGGTCGCCCAAAAAGTGACGTTCGAGGCGCTTCCCGAGCTGCTCGATCGCCTCTTCGGGCTCTGGAAGGCCGAAGGAGAAAAAGGCGAACGGTTTGGTGATTTCGCGTCGCGCATCGGACACGAATCCTTGGCCGCAAACCTTACCCCAGCCGCAGCAATCCAAGTCTCGGCGAGTTGAGATCAGCATGGATCATCTAACCATCCACCCTTGGATCTGGCTCGCGCTCATCGCCCTGGCTGGTGCCTTTGTGAACGGCGTGTTGGGGCATGGTTTCAGCACCCTCAGCGTGCCTTTGGCCTTGCTGGTGGTCGCCCAACGCATGCTGAATCCCGTGCTAGTGCTGCTGGAAGTCATCCTCAATGCAGGGTCTTTCATGCTCAGCTTTCGCGAATTTCCCGGGGTCCGCGCCAAAGTGCTGCCCTTTGCATACTCACTCCTGCCAGGCGTGGTGCTGGGAGCCCTCGTCTTGAAATTCGCACCGACTGCATCACTCCGCCTCTTCACCTATGGCCTCCTGCTTCCGATCGTGCTCTTCCAGGCCCTCGGACGGCAGAAGGCAGGCACATCCGCCAAAAAAGAAGCCACCCCCTTCGGCTTTGCCACTGGCGTGATCTACGGCCTCACAACGGTCTCGGGCCCCCTCCTCAGCGTTTACTTTCACCGCCAGCGATATCCAAAATCCGAATACAGAGCCGCCATCAGTTTTTTGCGCCTTGTGGAATCCCTCATGACCGCCGCAGTCTATTTGGCCCTAGGACTATTTACCAAGCAAAGCGCGCAAGCCGTATTTCCCCTCGTACCCGTCGTGCTCCTAGGTCTCTGGCTCGGCGGTAGAGCCCTGTTCTGGCTTTCGGAAGGCGCCTTCCGAAACGGCTGCATCGTGTTCAATTCTTTTGCCGTGAGTTTTGGATTGAGTCGCGCCCTCTCCAGCACCTTCAGCGCACCGCCCTGGCTATTGCACACCGGTTGGTTGTCCATCACGGTGTTGGCCATCGCCACGCGGTTTCCCCGCCTTCGAGCTCACCTCGCTGCAGATATTCCAGGCCCGATTCATACCCTTGAGGAGACCCAATGAACCCTATCCAGTTCAGCAAAATGGAAGTGGATGCGCTCAATCGCACCTTTCGTGGCGCACCTGCGGGAGCCATTCTTGAATTTGCCATCTCAACTTTTTCTCCCAATCTTGCCTTTGCGTGCAGCTTCGGATTAGAAGATGTTTCTCTGCTGGATCTCATCGGCCGGCGTCCCGAAAAGCCGCGCATTTTCTTTCTCGACACGGGTCGCTTGCATCAAGAGACCTTTGATATTCTCGCGGCGGCGAAGGCTCGCTACTCCTTGAGCATCGAGACCTTTTTCCCGAAGCATGAGGCCGTGGAAGCCTTTGTGAACAGAGAGGGACCCAATGCTTTTTACGACAGCCTGCAATTGCGCAAGGACTGCTGTTTCATCCGCAAAGTAGAGCCTCTGAATCGTGCCCTGCACGGCGCCACGGCCTGGATTACCGGACTACGACGAGACCAAGCCGCAACCCGTTCGGACCTTGGTCCCTTCGAGGTGGATCACGCCCATGGCGGCATCCTAAAAGTGAACCCGCTTATCGAGTGGAGCCTTGATGAAACCTGGGCTTACGTGCGTAAGCACGACGTACCCTACAACGCGCTCCATGACCAGGGGTTCCCTAGCATCGGCTGCGCCCCCTGCACCCGTGCCGTCGAACCCGAAGAAGACATCCGCGCTGGTCGCTGGTGGTGGGAAGCCCCCGAACACAAGGAATGCGGGCTCCATTCGCACCGCTCGCCCCGCGAAATTAACGAACTCATAAGGGAAACGACATGAGCACAGTCCAAGCCACTCGAACCCTCACTCATCTGGAACGCTTAGAGGCGG
>JAYVXV010000246.1:0-4297 GCA_043784905.1 Holophagaceae bacterium
CAGACGTCGCAAACGCCAAGGTGGGTTTCCAGGAGCAGGCGAAGGCTGAAATCAATTTGTCCGGTCACGTAGGCCAGCAGACGTTCTTCAGTGGGGTGATGAACTGGAGTGTTCAAGCGCGGCCTCCCAGGTAATCCCTCAAGATGCCAAGGCTTGTCCGAATGCGAGACTTCAAGGTGCCCAGAGGCAGGCCGAGATGCTCGGCCGTTTCTTCGTAGGTCAATCCGCCGAAATAAGCTAGTTCCAAAGGTTTCCGCTGTTCGGGGGTGAGCTTGCCCATGGCCTTGGCCAAGCTCAGCGCCAACACCGAATCCTTGGGCTGCTCGGGTTCCATGAGGACTTCCATATCCATCTCTCCAATGTCCACTACGGGAGATTGGCTCCTCCAGATGTCCACAACTTTGTGGCGCGTAATGGTGAATAGCCAGGCTTCAGGAGCGCCCAAAGCCGGTCGGTACTGGCCAGCCTTTAGCCAAACGGTCACGAAAATCTCCTGCACGATGTCTTCTACGGGGATCTTGGCTCCGCCGCCGCCCATGGCTCGGACGTACGCCAGTAAGCGGCCCGAATAGCGGTTGTAGAACTCACGGAAGGCCGCGCGATTGCTCTCCGCCACGACCCCCAGCAACTGGGCGTCCGTGAAGGTCAGGTAGGCCCCAAATGCCCCGCTCGACGTATTGTCCATGACTGCCATTCCCACTCGTATCTCCACTTGATTGTGGTGGGATGCCGGGAAATGGGGAAGTGTGAAAATGAGCCCTGGATCTTGAGTCCTGAGGTTCAAGGCCCAAGTCCCAAGACTCAACCTTCAACCCTCAACCCTCCTAAAGCTCTTCGCCACTTTCTGCATGAGCAGTGGGTCGCCTTCGATTTTTATTTTTCCACTCATGAAAGCTTCTTGGACATTGAGCTGACCCGTACTCATGGCCGTGAAATCCTCGGGCTTCGCAGAGAGCGTCGTGTCGGCAGGGGCCAGCAGGCGCGGCACCACCATGCAACGACCCTCGCGAATGAGCAGGGTGTATTCGAGGTCATCCAATTTGTAGCCCACCACGGCTTCGAGGTCCGCGGCCTTCTCTTTGTCAAAGCGGGAAGGCATGGATTCCAAAATGGCCTGGGCGGGATTCACCGCCGCCTCAAAAAGCCCCGTGTACGCGGCGATTTGCGTGAAGTCACCCTTAAAGGAAGCCTGCCCGCCCAGCAGGGCGCCCACCAAGTTCAGCTTGCCCGCGTTGAGGGCCGCGAAATCTCCATCGGTCATGCTCACGGTGTGGACGCCGTCGCATTCTCCGGGTCGCACGGAGAGATGGCCGGGCGTGAAACTCAAGGTATAGGGCGCGCTGTCCACCTTTAATTCCAGCGTGCCGCTGGCGCCGCCCTTGTAGCGTTTCGACAGGGTGGACAGGGCCTTGCCGCCGGGCGTGGCGGGATAAGTAATTTCCGGATCCTGGGACCAGGTTTTCCAGGCGGCGCGCAACTTCACCATGTCGCCACTGAATTGGATCTGGCCACCGAGCAAGGCTGGGCCTGGATCCTGAAGGCCCGACAGCAATCCACGGATGGAGGATTCATCGCCCTTCAGTTCATCACCTTCGCCGAAATGATCGGGTCCCACGGCCACCGACATGGGCGCGGCCAGCAGCTTTAGACGCGCCGTAGTGAGATCCTTTAACGGAGTCTGGGGCCCCTTTTTCGCCTCGGGCTTCTTGAAGAATTTCGGAAATTTCTGCAACAGCATCAAATCGCCCGCGCCCTTGAGCTTGCCGCCCATGAAGGCCTGCATGGCGTCAAGCTTGCCTTCGTTGAGCGCGATCCAATCCTCCGCCGTGATCTGCACCGTGGACGAAGCATCGGCTTTGAACTCCCGCAGCAGCGTAAAGACGCCGTTCTCGATGACGCAGGTGAAATCACCACCGCCTTCGCCCGTGACCCGGTATGCCACTGATGCATTCACGCCCGTAGCTTTTTCAGCGAGAAACAATTCCGGCATCGAAGCGAAAATCCCATCCACCGTCAGCGCCATGCCAGCTCCCGCATCTCGCGTTGAGCATGGGCCAGGAACGTCGTCCTATGCAACGGGATTCCCACAAATTTGAAAATAAAAAGATCAAAAGAAACCACAGATTACGCAGATGACGCAGATTAAATAAGTAAAAAAACCGCCGCAGAAAGGCATGGCTTTAAATCTGCGGAATCTGCGTCATCTGCGGTTGGTTTTTTAGCATCAGCCGCCGAATTTGCTCTTGATCCACATGCCGATGAGTTGAAGTTTTCCGGGGCGCTTGGGTTTGCGGGGGCTCACGGGCGCGGCGCTCCAGGCCTTCCACGCGAGCCTCAGCACCGCCATGTCGCCCGCGAAAGTCAAGCGCCCACCCAGCAGCGCGGCGCCCGGATCGCGGCGTCCCTCCACCAAGGCCCGCAAGGATCCTTCCTCGCCGGACAACAGGGGCCCAGCACCCAACATCCCGCCAGCCAGCTCCACCTTCAGCGGCGATGAAAGCTGCGCGATGCGCTCGGGCACCAATTCATTCAGCGGAATGCCCGAACCGTTATCGTTTTCAGGCCGCTTGAAAAATCTTGGGAATTTTTGCAGCAGCCCCAAATCCCCAGCACCTTTGAGCTTGCCGGACATAAAGGCCGCCATAGGGTCGAGGCGACCCTCGTTCAGCGCGATCCAGTCTTCAGCTTGAATGGTGACCGTAGCTTGGGCATCGGCCCGCAATTCCCTCACCAACGAAAAGGCCCCGTCGGTGATGAGGCAGGTGTAGTCGCCGCCGCCTTCGCCGGTCACACGGTAGGCCACCGAAGCCGTGACCCCTACCGCCTTATCCGCCCGAAACAGCTCCGTCATCGCCGAAAAAATCCCATCCACCGTTATGCCCATGATCCACCTCCACCGCAGCTTCGAGCATCGCAAGAGGAACGGGATGGATGCAATCGTTACCGGGAGTCAAAGGAAGATCGAGCGCAATCGTAAACGCGGAAAAAAAGATGCAGACCGAGGTAGTAATCAGACCAACAAACAGTGAACGAAAACCAAGAATGAAAGATGAACCCAGCCAGTGTTCATTTAGTGCGACAAGGCTAAGCCACATAAGCGCCCCGGTCAGGATGCAGACTGGAATTGAAAAAAGTCCGCCCCAATGCCCGGCTGCCCCCATTCTGTCTCTTGGTTGTTGAAGTGCTTTGAGCATTGAGCCTCTGAACGAGAAATTAACCGGCATGAGGCAAATGGGATTGTTCGCGGGCGAGCCTGAGCAATAATCGCAAGGCTTCATTCACCGAGGCCGAGTCCTTGAAAACACCCGCGATGTCTGGATCGAGGAGCACGAGATTGGTGCCTTGCCTGAAGGCTTCAAAGTGTCGCCCTCGAACGGCGTTCGAGAAGTCGTATTCAGGCTTCATATCGTCTTGGGGTTCAGGGTTGTTCTGATTCATAGTGGCGCCTCTCTCTTGGCGTGGCGATGCGTGCGCTGATGACACGGATGCGTGGTTCCCTTTCGGTGTATGAAACAAGGAGCAGCCTTCCGGCGTTTGAGGTCCCAAGGCTGATGAAGCGGAGTTCTTCGGAAGAGTCATCGGGGTCCGGGATCGTGATCTCAAGAGGATCGCCGAAGATGGACGCAGCCTCCAGGAAGGTGACGCCATGCTTGCCGTGGTTGATCCCTGCTTTCTCGGAGTCCCATTCAAATTCCATCGAACAAGTATAGGCCCATGGGATAAGGTTGCTGGTATGAGCCTCCGAACGATGGAATTGGACCCGAGGCTAGGACCAGGAGAATCCCCGTCAGGCCCCGCCGGGGCCTTGGCTTACAGATCTTCCACATGGTGGATGTCTCCTGCGGCTTCACAAAGGTAAACATTGGCAGTCCACATCTTGAATTTATCGGTTTGAATCAGCAGCGCTCGAGGATCACCGCCATCCCCATGCCCCCGCCGATGCAGGCGGCGGCGAGGCCGTAGCGTTTTCCGGTGGCGCGCAGACGGTAGGCTAAATGCAGCAGCAGCCGCGCGCCGCTGGCGCCTAAGGGATGGCCCAATGCGATGGCGCCGCCGTTCACATTGGTCTTCGCGGGGTCCAGTTCCAGGTCGTGAATCACCGCGAGACATTGAGCCGCGAAGGCTTCGTTGATTTCGATGAGATCCATGTCTTCAAGTTTCAATTTCGATTTTTCCAGCACCGCGCGGATGGCGGGCACCGGACCCAGGCCCATACGGGCGGGCTCCACGCCGACCGAAGCGGATGCCACCAGCCGAGCGATGGGTTTCCAACCACGCATTTCAGCCTGGTCCCGCG
>JAYVXV010000247.1:0-4295 GCA_043784905.1 Holophagaceae bacterium
TACCAAGCCAACGCAACGCTGATTCCCGCGCTGATGGGCCTTGATGATGCTATTTTCTCCGACGCGCTCAACCACGCCTCGCTGGTGGATGGCTGCCGAATGGCCAAAGCCAATGGCGCAAATATCTTTATCTATCGTCATTTAGATTTAGCCCACCTAGACGCACAGATGAAAGCCTGGAGAGCCTCCGCAAAGGGCCTGGCCCTGGTGGCGACCGACGGGATTTTCAGCATGGACGGCGATTCGGCGGATCTACCAGGCCTATTGGAAATCTGCCGCCACCACGATGCCCTGCTGCTTGTGGACGAAGCCCATGCAACCGGATTGCTGGGGCCCACCGGTGCGGGACTGGCGGAACACCAGGGCGTTCATGGTGCCGTGCCCTTAGTCATGGGCACCTTAGGCAAGGCGCTTGGCAGTTTCGGCGCCTTTGTAGCAGGTCCAAGGTTACTGGTGGATCACCTCCTGAATACCGCACGCGGATTCATTTATTCCACTGCGCTCCCACCGCCCTCCATAGGTGCTTCGTTGAAAGCCATTGAGCTGGCCAAGACCGAGCGTTGGCGCGCATCTAGGTCCATATTTTTGGCCGACAAAGTGCGCGCTGCCTTAACTATTTTGCCCCAGCCTTCGGCCATCGTGCCTGTGATTTTGGGATCGGACCCCGCTGCCATGAACTGCGCGGCGGCCTTGCAAGCTCAAGGATTTGACGTGCGGGCCGTGCGACCACCCACCGTACCCGAAGGCAGTGCTAGGTTAAGGCTCAGTTTCGGCGCCAACCTAGAAGACGCCCAGGTGGATGCCCTGATCGCGGCCCTGATCCTGATGGAGTTGCGATGAAGGATCTCAACCTTTCTTCACCACTATGGGTGCTAGGCACTGACACCGACGTGGGCAAAACATGGGTTTCGGCGCGCCTTGCCGAGGCCTGGGGTCAAGCTGGACCTGTCACCTATCGCAAACCTTTTCAATGTGGTGTAGACGAGGCATTCGCCATGGGATCAGATCTTTCGGTGCTCCGAAAAACCGGCGCGAATGCCGAGGCTTTCGCCACCTTTCGCGCGCCTCTCTCGCCTTTGGCTGCCGGGGAGTTGGAAGGCCTCACCCTGGATCTCAAAGCCGCCACCACTTGGTGCGAAAGGCCCGTCGAAGGGCGCCTTTTACTGGAGGGCGTGGGTGGCGTGATGGTACCCCTGACCCCGGAACGCCATTTCCTGGCTTGGGCCAGCGACCTAAAGATCCCCTGCGTCGTGGTGGCCCGGGGAGGCCTGGGCACCCTGAATCACACGCTGCTGACCTGCGAGGCGCTTATGCTCCGTGGTTGGCGTATCGAATCCGTGCTGCTCAATCCTGGCGCAGATCGAAGCTTTGATGCCGTGACACGCAACGCTGAAATCCTACGGCGTTTCCTGCCCATGCCCGTGGAGATCATTGAACCTGGGTTTTGAAGTTGAGGTCAGTGGCTACAGGCTACAGGCTTCAGGCATCAGGCATCAGGCATCGTTGTTGGTTTTGGATGGGGCATTTCGTACTACAAAATATGCGAAGCGACCCCCAACAACGAGGCCTGAAGCCTGAAGCCTGTCATTTGGAGCCATGGCAACCGCAAAATCCGAATTGAAATGCTTTAGCCTGCTCTTATGCCTTCGCCGCTTCCTGATTCCTGGTCTGATCGCCTGTCCCTGGACCGCGATCACATTTGGCATCCCTTCACGCAGATGAAAGAGCACGAGACCGACCCGCCAATTCCCGTGATCGGAGGAGAGGGTAGCGATCTTCTGCTGGCCAACGGAAACCGAGTGCTGGACGGCATTAGCAGCTGGTGGACCTGCCTCCACGGCCATGGTCATCCCAAGCTGATGGCGGCCCTAGAGCGTCAG
This sequence comes from Holophagaceae bacterium, assembly GCA_043784905.1. GTDB lineage: Bacteria > Acidobacteriota > Holophagae > Holophagales > Holophagaceae > JANXPB01. The sequence goes on from JAYVXV010000247.1 coordinate 1,881, forward strand.
GGCGGAAAACTCGACCACGTCATCTTCGCGGGCTTCACGCACGAACCCGCGCTCGAGCTTGTGGCCCGGTTAAAGCCCAAGTTGCCCCCTAATCTCACCCGCTGTTTTTTTTCCGACAACGGTTCCACAGCGGTGGAAGTCGCACTGAAAATGGCCTTCCAGGCCCAGCTCCAAAAAGGCGAAACGGGTCGGACTCGCTTTGGCGCGCTTCGATTTGGCTACCACGGCGACACCCTTGGTGCGGTCGGTGTCGGCGAACTGGATAATTTCATGACAGGCCTTTTTCGCCCGCTGCTGCTGCATTGCGAACGCCTTGAGGTTCTGGAAGATCCCCGGCGTGAATTGAATCCAGACCTAGATGGGTGGGACGCGGACCTGGAAGCATCTCTGGAACAAGTCCGTCATTTTTTCGATCACCACGGCGCCAGCCTGGCCGCCTTCATCGCCGAGCCCCTGCTGCAAGCGGCGGGCGGGATGCGTATGTGGCCCCCAGAGTTGCTGCGGGAAATCCGCACTCAGTGTGATCTCCACGGCGTCTACCTAATCCTGGACGAAGTCATGACGGGCTTTGGGAGGACGGGCACTTTCTTCGCCCACACTCAGGCCAGAGTTGAACCTGACCTGCTTTGCCTATCCAAAGGCCTCAGCGGCGGGATTCTGGCGCTCTCCCTCACCTGGGCCACCGAAGAAATCTACGGGCGGTTCTGGGGCGACTATTCCGAAGGCAAAGCGTTTCTCCACGGTCACAGCTTCACCGCCAATCCCCTGGCCTGCGCGGTGGCCTGCGCCAGCTTGGCCCTTTTCGAGGAGAGCCCAGTGATGGAAAAGGCCTCCGCACTCGGCTTGGCCATGCGGGACGCCTGGGGCCAACTGGCCGGGCACCCGGCCCTCCGCCGAGCCCGGAGCCTTGGAACCGTCGTGGCAGCCCAAATCGTGGACCCTGCGACCGGGCAGCCCCATCCCGCCGAGCAGCGTTTCGGCTGGCGGTTGCATCGGCGCGCCCTGGACGAGGGCCTGCTCGTGCGCCCCATCGGAGACTGCCTGTATTTGATGCCCCCCCTCAACACGCCCCCAGACCGGATTTACGATGCTGTGGGGACTCTCAGGAAACTGTTGAAATAAGCTGCGCTTGCTACTCCGGAAGAAAGTTCCTATCCTCGGGACACTCTTTTCCGCACCCGCATTTCAAATCTCACGGAGCTACCATGGGCCCTCGACGCTTCCATCTGCTCGCCCTCACCGCGCTGACCACACTCTCTGTGAGTCTTGCTGCGCAGAGTACCGGCGTCACCACGGCTGACCTGAAGGGAAGTGTGCGCACCGCTGCCGGGGCCCCACTGCCCAAGGCCACGGTTCGCCTGACCCAGGACTCCACCAACCAGACCCGCGTTCTGGCCTCGGATGCCAGCGGGCGCTATTCCTTCCGCTTACTGCCACCGGGGTCCTACACCCTGTCGGTAGAGGCTGCGGGCTACTCCGCCAAGCGTGTCAAAGATTTGGTCCTGCGCTTGGGCACGACCACCGATTTCAATGTGGACCTTTCGTCCGTAGAGGCCACCGCCACGGTGGAAGTCGTGGGCGAAACCACGATCGTGGATCCCAACCGCACCCAAGCTTCCACGGTCATTGATAACAATTTCATCAATAACCTGCCCATCAATCGCCGCCGTTTCGAGGATTTCAGCCTCACGACGCCAGGGGTGTCCACCGCCAATAGCCCGGATAACAGCGGCGCGGCGGCAAACTCCGGCCTCAGTTTCGCGGGTGTGAATCCCAGGTCCAATAACGTGATGGTGGATGGTCTCGACAACAACGACGTGTCGGTGGGATCGGTGCGCTCCACTTTCAGCCAGGAGGCCATTCAGGAATTCCAGGTCGTCGCAAACGGATTTTCTGCGGAGTACGGACGGGCCGCTGGTGGCACGGTGAATGTCATCACCAAGAGCGGTGGCAATCAGTTTGGTGGCACGGTCTTTTTCTTCCGCCGCGACAGCAGTGTGGACGCCAAGCGCCCCCTTAGCACCGGTGACCAAAAATTCTCGCAAAGCCAATACGGCGCCACCGTCAGCGGCCCCATCGTCAAAGACAAGCTGTTCTACTTCCTGAGCATTGAACGCTTTGAAAAGAACGACACCAACAATGTGACGATCTCAGCGTCCACCGCGCAGACGATTCTGCAGAACGCCCATTTCCAGGTTTCCCAGGGGCAGATTCCCTACGTAGAAAATGTCACCACGGGCATCTTCAAGTTGGACTGGAGCCAGAGCGAAACCAGCCGCTGGAGCCTGCGCACCACCTGGGCCAAGGAGTACAACGAGAACCAGCTCGAATGGGGCGGCCTGATTGATCGCAGCGCCGGTGGTGCGCGGCGCATCGAGGACAAATCGCTATCGCTCTCGAATCTTTGGAATGGCT
>JAYVXV010000248.1:0-4274 GCA_043784905.1 Holophagaceae bacterium
CCATTTCCAACGCCTAAATCATGGCGACGGTGTGCTGGCCGTAGAGCACTGGATGAGAATCGCGGAAAAGCGGCTTTGGAAACAAGGCGGAGACGAAACGGCCGGGACGACGTCGTAATTCGGATTCGCGGTCAAAAAAAACAGGAGCCACAGGTGAAAGCGACATGGCCCTATCACTCCTTCTGGCGTGGTATCGGCCATCCGTGATGTGCCAGCTGCGCGGATGGAATTCAGGCGGAGCGGCGGTGATGTGGACGCGGCACTGAACCTGCGATTCGTGGGTAATCAGGTAATCTTTTGAATGCAAACCCGTATCAGAACTCATCGTCGTCTTCGTCGCTTTCTACGGGCATCACGGCTTGCAACAAGAGCATGAATCCTGGGCGCAACAGCAAGGTGGCGACGACGAAGAGCGAGGCTTGAAGCCCGCTGGGCATGGGGATGGCGCGAATTGGCTCGAAGGCCCAAAGGGCCGTGACGATCAGCGCCAGCAAGATGCTGATGAGGTGCAGCAAGATCAATTGAGCATTGGAGCATCCGAACCGCTGCTGCACTTCTTCTTCGGAATCCCCGAACCAGGGAAATTTCCGGAAGAAAGCCCAGTAACGAGACCAGAGGCTGGGGTGGCCAGGCTCGGAGTTGTTTGCCTTACTTTCCGGCATCAGCCTTAGTCCACTTCTGCGCCCAGCCCAGCACGGCCTCGTGCCAGGCCATGCTGTTCTGTGGCTTTAGCACCCAATGGCCTTCATCGGGCCACACCAAGAATTCGCTCGGCACATGACGGAGCTGCAAAGTTTGGTAAAGCTGGATGCCTTCGCCAAAAGGGACGCGGTAATCTAACTCGCCATGGGATACCAGCATGGGTTTCTTGAAATTCTGCGCGGCGTTGTGCGGGCTCATGCGCTGCCAGAGCGCTTTGGTAGCGGGGCTTTCCCAGGGCCAGCCTTTGAATTCCCATTTCGGGAACCATAGTTCTTCGGTGGCGAGTTGCATGGATTCCGTGTTGAAAATGCCCGCGTGACTGATGAAGGCTGCGAAGCGATTCGCATAATGACCCGCGATCCAATTCACTGCGTAACCCCCGTAACTGGCGCCCGCCGCGACCACCCGCTGGCGGTCGGTGTTGGGGACTTGTTTCAGGGCCGCGTCGAGGCCGTTCATGATGTCTTTCATCACGAGCCCATTCCAGTCGCCACTGATTTCATCGGTGAATTTTTGACCGTAGCCCGTGGAGCCGCGGGGGTTCACTTCCACCACCACGAAGCCCGCATTGGCCCAGACCTGCGGGTTCCAGCGGTTGCTCCACGAATCGCTCCAGGCGCCTTGGGGGCCGCCGTGGATCAGGAGCGCCACGGGGTATTTTTTTAAAGGATCAAAGTCGTTAGGCTTGATGATGAGGCCTTCCACTTGGGGTGCCTTGCCGCCCTTACCGACACCGCCCTTGAACCAAAATGGCTCGGCGGGGCTGAGGCTTAGGTCTTTGGCCAGCGCTTCATTGTGATGGCTCAAGCGTTCGGATTTTCCGGTGCTGAGATCCACCCGGTAGATATCTCCGGGCGTGTGGGTGCTGCTGAGGGTGGCCAAGGCCGAATCGCCTTTGGGCAGCATGGACAAACTTTCAATGTGGAGCTTTTCCGTGATGCGCTTGGCTTTGCCTTCCCCAAACGGGGCCCAGGAAAAGAGATCCAAATAACCTTGGGCCTCGGAAGCAAACACGATGTCCGTGTCACGCCATTCAAAGAGACCTACGCTGCGATCCATCGTCTGCGTGGTCTTCACCACTTTCCCCGATTCGCGATCCATGACCCACAGGTCAAACTTGTCGCTCTCGAATCCAGGGCGGGCTTGAGCTCGCCAAGCCAAGTATTTCCCATCGGGCGAATAGCGGGGCGTGGTATCCATGGCCGGGTTCTCACTCAGCATCTTGATGCCGCCATTCAAAGCCACTTCAAAAATTTCGCCGTTGGTGCTGACGGCCTGATCCTGCTGAGGGTTCGCGCCAAAGGCGATGGATTTTGAATCCGGAGACCAGGCATATTCATCGCCTGCGGCCACATCCGCGAAGTTGGGAACGTCGAAGGCGAAACCTGCCGTGAGATCCCGCGGTTGCTCTGTCGGCGCGGGAGGAACATCGGCGCGCACCACGAAAAGGTGCTGCTTTTGCATAGGGTCAAACCACTCGGTCCAGTGGCGGAACATCAGCGAGGTGTAGCGGCGCATCTGGGATTTGTTCTGACCTTTGGCGTACAGGTATTTGCCGTTCTGATTCCAATCACCCGAAGGAACGATTGAAGAGGTAAACGCGATCCACTTGCCGTCAGGGCTCCAAGCCGCGCCCGAAGCACCGCCCGAGACCGAGGTGAGCTGCCGTTGGCTTTTCCCGTTGAGATCAATAATCCATAGCTGGCCTCCAGATTCGTAGGAGAGCTTGGTGCCATCGGGGCTGAAGCGCGGATGAGATTGAGAGCCGTCCCCCAGGCTCAGCTCCGCACCGTCGCGGGCGCCCTGCTTCAACCACAGTCGCGTAACGATCTTGTTAGATGCCAGATCCACGGTGCCCACCTGATACGCCACATCCCCGTTCACGGATACCTGCGGATCCGCCACCCGTTTGACCTTGAAGAGATCCGCGATCTGCATGGGGCGGCCCGCGAAGACCGGCGACAAGGCCAGCAAGGCAACCAAGGGCGTGACGATCCGACGCATGAAAACTCCGAAAGACTTTAAGAATGATAACGGGCGGGCTTCAGGCCCGCCCATCATCCTTCATTTCATTCGCGTTTTTTCGCGTCCTTTCGCGGTTCAGAACTCTTTCAGGATGTACCGCGCAATAACGGTCCGCTGGATTTCTGACGTGCCTTCGCCGATGGTGCAGAGCTTCACGTCCCGGTAGAATTTTTCCACAGGGTAGTCCTTGATGTAGCCGTAGCCGCCGAGGATCTGCACGGCCTCGTCGGCCACCTTGCAGGCGATTTCGCTGCTGTAGAGCTTGGCCATGCTGGCGGCCTTGGCGTAGGGCAGGCCTTGGTCCTTGAGGTTCGCAGCCTGATAGATGAGCAGGCGTGCGGCCTCGATCTGCACGGCCATGTCCGCGAGCTTGAATTGGATGGCCTGATGTTCGGCGATGGGCTTGCCAAACGTATGGCGCGCTTTGGCGTATTTCACGGATGCTTCGTAGGCGCCCTGGGCCATGCCCAGGCCCAGCGCTCCGATGCTGATGCGACCGCCATCTAGCGTCTTCATGGCCTGCCGGAAACCGACGCCTTCGTCTCCCAACAGATTTTCGGCGGGCACTTTAACGTCTTCCATGATGAGCTCTGACGTATCGCTGGCGCGCAGGCCCAACTTGTTTTCTTGCTTGCCGGGGCGAAATCCGGGCATGCCTTTTTCAAGGATGAAGGCGCTGATGCCATCCGTTCCTTTGCCTGGGGAGGTGCGCGCCATCACCACGGCGATGTCGCCGACGGTGCCGTGGGTGATGAAATTTTTCGTGCCGTTCAGGATGTAGTGATCGCCGTCCTTGCGGGCGCTGGTGAGCTGTGCGCCCGCGTCGCTGCCCGCACCGGGCTCGGTGAGACCCCAGGCGCCGATGGCCTTGCCGCTGGCGAGGGGCTTTAAATATTTCTGCTTCTGCGCTTCGCTGCCCATGGAGTAGATATGATTCGCGCAAAGGCTGTTGTGGGCCGCCACGCTAATGCCCACGCTGCCGCAGACGCGGGAAAGTTCTTCCACGACGACAGCATATTCGATATAGCCCATGCCCGCGCCGCCGTATTCCTCGGGAAAGATGACGCCGAGCATTCCCATTTCACCCAAGCGCTTGATGACCGCCATGGGATAGGTCTTGGATTCATCCCATTCCATGACATGGGGACGAATTTCTTTTTCGGCGAATTTACGAACCTCTTGGCGTAGGGCTTCGACGTGATCGGGAAGGGTAAAATCCATGGGAGCCTCGCGCTTCAGACCGCCCAGAATATCGGTGTTGGGGCGGAATCGCACGAGAAAATTATGGACCCATTAGCAAATATTATGGATGGCTTCTGGCGGATCAGTTCTAATACGAATTCGCAAACAAAAAGATAAAAACTCACCACCAAGGCACGAAGAACACCAAGAAAGCACGAAGCTCCATCACTCATGATTCCGGCCCGAAATCGCTTCGCGAGGCGCGGAGCGCCTGCGGGCCGAAGGCCCGCACATGAAGGGTCTCTTGGTGCCCTTGGTGTCTTGGTGGTTCTATTCTTTTGGATGCAACTCGGTTTGAGCCACCA
>JAYVXV010000249.1:0-4258 GCA_043784905.1 Holophagaceae bacterium
TTCAGGCCTCGGACATCAGGCCTCGTTGTCGTGGGTCGCTATCGCATGCATGTGTGCAAGATGGCCCATCCAAAATCAACAACGAAGCCTGAAGCCTGAAGCCAGAGGCCTGATGCCTTCTGACCATGAGCACAAACGCAAAATCCGGGTTGAACTTTCCCGACCCCTTCACCCCAAACAGCCACCGGAACTTCCGGAGGGTCCGGTAGCTGTCTTCTTCCCAGTATCCTCCCAAGGAGTACGTTATGAGCCATACACCCAACGTTCCCAAACGGCCTGTAAAGACCACCCCCAGCTTCGTCTTGCCCGCCGTCATCGGGCTTGTGGGATTCACAGCCCTGGGCCTTTTTTGGGTTCAACAGGGCGTCAGCGCGGTCAACACGGCCGAACTGCTACCTCTTCCCGAGAGTCCCTCCTATGCCGAAATCATGAATGAAGCGGCGAAGGCAGAAACCCCTAAGGCCACTAAGGCATTGGTTGCCCTCAGTGCCCCACCCAGGCCCGCAGTTGTTCGCACTTACACCGCGGCTCAAGCGCTGCAAGAAATCATGCCCCAATACCCCCGCATGGCTAAGTTGGTGCGGATCCAAGGGCCCGTGGACGTGGATCTAAAAGTGGACGAACGTGGTCACCCTATTGAAGCTAAAGCCTTGAATGGCAATACGCTCTTGCAGGCCGAAGCCCTTAAGGCCGCCCAAGCCTGGCGCTTCATACCGGCCTCTCGGAACGGTCATGCGGTGGCCTCGGATTTCCGGGTCCGCTTCAATTTTCGATTGAGCTGAAGCATTCAGTAGCGTCTGGAGGCCCTCCGATTGGAGGGCCTTTGATTTGTGCGCGCTCAAACCAAGCCTGGTTCAAATAATTTTTCCTCGTAGGGAAGCCGCAGGAGAAGGTTGCTACTGGATCCTCTGCCTAGGTTGGGTCCACGAAACCCAATACTATCAAGGCTTTGTCATGGTTTCGTCGCAAATGGGAATGGTGTCCGTTCGGCCAGGAAAATGCGCCGCTGAACAAGTCCAGGAGGGCTTTTTGCTTCTTCTATCCGCGATGTCGGACAATGGACGCACGTTCAAGTCAGCCCACTCACCCTTTCCCACTTTCGGAGGCACCATGAAACCCAACACCCGCAACCCCCGCATCATGACCTTGATGGCTGCGGCGCTCCTCGCCCTGACTTTGGCCTGCGGCAAGCAGGACACCCAGGTCAAGGATATGGCGCAGACCGCAGAGCAGGCGCAGACCGCTCAGCAACAAGTCCAACAGGCGGGGCAGCAGCAGCAGCAGGCTCTGGCCGCAGCCGGTGTCAAGGACGTAAAGCCCAATCCTGAAACCATGCAACTCACGCCGGACCAAAAGGCTTTGCTCGAAGCCCGCCTCAAAGCGGAGAAGGGCACTGGCACCGGTGATTTGCTTCAGGTGATTTTGGACAAGGACAAGGAAATCGGAGAACTGAACAAGAAGCTCAGCGGCTTGCGCTCCATCTTGCCCAAGCCTGAACTGGCCAAAGAAGGTGACAACCACTATGCCCTGGCCATGAATTTCCTGCGTCACCGCGGCGTGAACGAAGAGAAGGCCAAGGACCTCATCGCCAAGACCAACATTCTTGAAAAGTTGGAGCCGGGCTGGGAGGTTTATCACTTCTACATCAACGGCAAGTACGGAACGAGTGTGAGCCAGGGGCACGCGCCGGTGTCTCCCACGGAATCCATCAAGTTGGCTAAGGTGAAGACCGAAGGCGAGCGCGATGAAGCCATCAAAAAGGGCGAGGAACTGGCCCGACAGTTGGATTCACTGAACATCGAGAAACAGCGAGTGGAATCCGACATCGCGGCGCTGCGCCAGGAAAAGACGGGCCTCATGGATCAGGTGGCCTCACTCAATACCCTCAGTGAAAAACAAAAGACGAAGCTCAATTCCATGCACTACCTGGTGGGCGAGCAGGCCAAGCTTGAAAAAGATGGCGTCGTCATCATTCCGTTTTTCTCGAAGAACCGCATGGGGCCTAACGCCAAATCCGTGCGCTTCGACAAGGATTTGACCCTGGATGGACCTTCTGAACCGATGGTGGTCATCAAGGCCTCGGACATGGGTGTGACGAAAATCAGCAAAATCAACGTGGTGCCGGGCTCGCTGGTTAAGGACCAGCACTACACCATCTCTTATGCTGCGGATCACTCGTCCGCCACCATCAAGATTCTCGATCTTGATCGTGTGCGCGATGACAGAGTGGCGTTTGCTGTAACGCAGTAATTTTAGGTTTTGATTGAGGCCGCAGCGGTGATATTTCTCGCTTCTGCGGCCTTCTTGTGTGTACGGATTAGCACTCAAAGAAAAAAAATCACCACAGAGGCACAGAGAACTGAACGAGGAAAAACAAAATCTGATGTGAAAGTGAGACCTTTTTGATCTCTGCTTTTTTCTTTTCTCTGTGCCCTCTGTGCCTCTGTGGTGAACGATCTTTTCTATTCTTTTTGATCGCGACTGGGCTCGAAATGATGGCGGATGCTGTTGGCGTAGTAGGTGAGTAGCGACGCTTTGACTGGGTCGGCAAGCAGGGTTTCACCGTCTTGAATCAGGATGCGGCGCAGGGTGAGAACCCTCAGGCCCATCTCGAAAACGCGTTGGAAATTCCCCCGAGCCAAGTAGAGCGGAAGATCCCGATCCTTGGCCCAGGCCATGGTTTCCAGAGCCCTCTGGCGTAAGGCAGAACGGCTGATGGCGGGCACCTCCATCTGGGTCCAGCACCAGGCCACCAGGACCACGGGCGTGATGGGGATTTCTTTCCCGACGGCCTCAAGAAGGCGCTTGGCCAGGCCCTCCATGAGTGGTTTTCGGTCCTCCCACGGAAGGTCATAGATGTCGTTCCCATCGGTGAGATCCGTAAGCTCGCGTACGGAAAGCGGCGGACCGAAATTGGCGACGGCGTAACCGAAACGGTGGAATCGCCCCCGAGCGCCACGGAACATCAGGCCCAAAAGCCAGAAGGCGGAGCGGCGGACATTCACCCGGAGCCCGCGCTTGGGCAGACCGGCCCATTCGCGGAGGAGGGTACTATCCTCCACCACGCGGTCGTAATTGATGCCCACGGGGATGAATACAAGGTCCTTGGCGTTGGCCCTCGCCATGTAATCCAGGAGGCCCAGTTTCGGCGGCTGCAAAGCCCCATCCCGACTCAGTCCGCCTTCAATAAAAATTCCCTGAGTGATGCCTGATTCAACGGCTCGCTGCACATAGCGTTCGAGTACCGCGTGATAGAGCGGATCACGAAATTTCCGCCGCACGAAAAAACTCCCAAAACTCTTGAAGAGCCGCTCCAGGGGCCAAATGCGGGCCCATTCGCCCACGGCGTAGGAAATGGCCACGCGGTTCGCCAGCAGGAAGGCGACGAGCAGGTAGTCGGCGTTGCTGCGGTGATTCATCACATAAACCACCGCAGCGCCTTTGGGGATGCGATTGAGTTGAACTTCGGCGCTGCGTCCGATGCGAACGCGGTAGAAGGATCGAAGCAAGGCGGACGCGGCTTTCTTGCCGAATCGGTAGGCCGTGAGCAGGTTGAAATTGGGGATGATTTCATCCAGGTAATCCGTGACGCGCATCCAAAGCGCGGCTTCTTCAATACCCGTTTCAAGGCTTTGTTCGTGGACCCTCAGCTGCAATTGCGGATCTTCCAGCAGCTCTCGTTTGAGGCCCTGTTTGCGCGTAAGGGTAATGGGATTTAGATGGAATCCCAGCTCCCGTCGGGTTCGCACGGCGGCCCGATAGATGAGACGGCGAAGGACATTCCGGGCAAGACGAAAAAACAGGTAAGCCGCGATCAAAGCGCACAGCAGCCACAGTAGCGCGTGTTGCGACATGGTTTAGAGCGCTCCCTGAAGCGCTGCAAACGCATCTGCTTCGCGCTTCAGGAAAGGATTGCGTTGAATTGCGGTGCGTAATTCCGCGTCGCCCTTGCTCAGGGTGGTGGGCTCAAGGCGCAGCAACAAGCCACGCAGCACTTGAGCTGAAGCGGGACGAGGGTTGATGGCGATGGATTGATTCGCAGCGAGAAGGCCAGCCTTTTGAGCCACGGAAGCATCTTCTCGGTGGCGGTGCAGATGTAGGGCGCGCATCCAATGGGCCTGGGCCGATAAGCGCAAAAAGTCTGGATCTTTTGGAGCCTGCGCAAGGCAGCGGACGAGGGCCTCCTGGGCCACTTTCAACGCGACCGAAGGATCACTTTTTCGCATCAGTAATCCCCAGGCCCGCAGCAGTCCGATCT
>JAYVXV010000250.1:0-4252 GCA_043784905.1 Holophagaceae bacterium
TGCCAGGGCCAGGGGTGCGAGAATGCGACGCATGGGGTGTCTCCTGAGGTCGAGATGGGTTTGAGTTGACCGGGTCGAGGAGAGATACGGGGGCAGGGAGGGTGGCGCTTAGTGACTTAGCTCGGATTCTGTAATTGGCCTAAAGGTCAAAAGGCTTCGGGCCTCTGTCATCAGGCCTCGTTGTTGATTTCGGATGGGTCATCTCATAACAGGCATACGAAGCGACCCGCAACAATGAGGCCCGAAGCCTGAGGCCCGAATTCAGTTATCCTCAACGCATGAGGGAACGCCTCGGCTTGCTGCGGCATCCTATACATGAACGGAGTCATTCATGCGCCTTGCCGCCGCCCTTTTTGTCGCCACCCTCGCCACCTTTCCAATGCTCGCCCAAGGCCCCGCCGTGGGTTGGGAGCATGGTTTCAGCGCTGCGCAAACGCGCGCCAAAGCTGAAAAGAAAGTCATCTTCATGGACCTTTGGGCCGAGTGGTGCGGGCCCTGCCAGTACCTCCAGAAAAAGGTTTTCCCCACGGGTTTGGCGCAAGGGGCTCTGTCCAAGGTCGTGCCGCTCTCCATCATGGTGGAGACTAAAGACGGGACGCCCAGTGCCGAGGGCAAGCGGTTGGCGGATCGCTACAAGCTGAATGCCTACCCGACCCTGATTGTCCTTGATGCCGACGGCAACGAAGTCCGCCGTCACGTGGGCGCGATGGATGCTGATGAATTAGTGAAATTCATCCAGGGAAGCTGAGCCAGAGCCGCGTCAAAAATAAAAGAAGCCGCAGATGACGCAGATGAAAACCGATTCACACGGGTAAAAACGCCAACTCCACCCTTGCGATTCCGCCCCTAAATTGCTTCGCGAGGCCGATACGGGGCCTCGTTGTGGTTGGATTTACGCATGGTGAAAGAAGTTCTTTAATCTGCGTCATCTGCGGCTTCTTTTCTCTTTTGAAATCAAACTCGCATCAAATATCCTTCACGCCGCCTTGGGGCTTGGGTTTCTTGGGCATCCGCTGCTGAAAGCCTTCCAGCTCGTCCGGCCTGGCGCCCTGGCTGGGGCGGGGTGGTGGGGGGGCTTTGGGGTTCGGCGGCGGTGGGGGCTGAGGATCAGGCAGCAGGCTTTGCAAATCATGCACGGCCTCTTCACGCCCGGGCGATTCCATCAACAAATGTTCGAGCAAGGCTTTTGCCTGCTCTGTTTGTTTCAAGGCCACGTTGGCCCGCGCGGCGATGAGCAGGGCGGGCACACGCCAAGCGGGCAGGGGCCGGGGTGCGCCTTGGCCGGTGAGCGGAGCCAGCACTTTCAACGCCGCATCGGGATGCAGAGTCCGCAGATCAATTTCGGCTGCCAACAAGCGATGATTGGGTGTGCGACCGCGAGGCCGCCACTTTTCTGCGCTGCGAAGGTCACCTTGGTCCAAGGCGCGCTGGGCCAACCAGGCTTTGACGCCCTGTGGTAATACCTGCGGCAAAGCTTGTGACAACCCCTGTGACACTGGCAGATCTTGAGTGCCCTGAGTGCCCGCGTGGCCCTGATTCGAGGCACTCAAAAGAAATAGCGCCAGCAGGATCGGCCGCCACTGAACCAGTGGCTTGCCGGCGGCGGCGAGCCAAATCATCAGGCCAATCAAGGCGATCCACGCCCCCCATTCGGGATGGGCGGGGATGAGCGAACGACTCATGGGCAGCGCCGCTTTTCCTTCGGCCAGTTTCTGAAAAAGATCCGTCGGGTTTTCATCCGCGCGCAGCAAGCGTCCACCGCTGGCTTCGGATAATTTCCGAAGAAAATCCGCATTGGCGGTGCTCGCCTGGGGCATCGGTTTTTCGGATGGATCATCCGGCGACGCGGGGGGCACCATCTGGGGCACGGCTTCGCCTAGGTGAAAAGCGTAGAGCGGAATCCCGGCTTTCTTCAGTGCCGCGGTGGCCCGCTGCAAGGCGTCTTCTTCGCTCAGCCAGCTCTCTTCGCCATCGCTCACCAGCATCAGAATTTCGGGGGATTTCTCTGGGGTGTTGTCCGTGATTTCGGAAAGTATCTGCGGGATGCCGCGACCAAAACTGGTGCCTGGGGATCCAATGTCGCCGGGCTTCACGGCCCGCAGCGCGTCGCGGATCAAGGTTCGATCTTCGCCCGGTGGCACCAAGGGCATTGCATCGCCCGTCAACAGATCTACGCCGAAACGTAATCCTGGTGCGGGTTTAGAGATGGTGCGATCCACCAGCGCGAGGGCCGCCTCCCAGCGGGATCTTCCATTTACATCCGCCACCAACATGGAGCGCGAAGCATCCAGTACCAAGTGAACCGTGAGTCGGGGTGATTCCGGCGCGCCCCAGCGCGGCTCCGCAAGGCCAAGCCCCAGGCCCCCGAGCATAAACGCCAGCCCGAGCCCCAGCATCCAAGGCCGCTGGCCCACCACGCGAACGCCAAGGCCCGAGCGACCCTGGGCCCACAGGCCCGAGCAAAAAGCCAACAGCGCCAAGCCCGCTGCGGGCCCAAGAACCATGGGGTAGGTGAAAGGAAGGCTCATGGATTCTCGACCCATTTGGGGCGGCGCTTACCGCGCTTGCGCAGCAAATCCGCCGCCAGAGGCAGTGTGAGCAGCGCCGCCAGGAGCAGGAGCGTGCTGGCCATCGGCTCACCTTCGGTGGGTGGGTCCACGGGCAGGGTTGTTTTTTCGAGAGAGCCGATGGATTGCAGGCTGCGGGCAAGGCCCGCGGGATCATCGGCAGGGAAGGATTCGCCGCCGGTAAGGGCGGATATTTTTCGCAGTGTTTCGGGATCGGTCTCTACGTGGAGCCAGGCTTTGCCGCCGCCTTCTAGCGGGTACAGGCTTTCACCGCTGGGCTTGCCGATGGCGACGGTGTGGACCCGGATGCCTTGCAGCTTGGCTTCCTTAGCCGCTTCCAGCGCGCTCACACGGCCACGGTTCTGAGCGCCATCGGTGAGCAGCAGGATCACGCGACTCCGCGCTGGACTGTCGGAGAGGCGCCTCACCCCGGTCATCAGCGCCGAGCCGATGGCGGTGCCGTCATCCACCGCATCAATGCGCAATTTATCGAGGATCTTGATGAGCCGCCCGTGGTCGGCGGTCAGCGGGCTGAGGGTTACGGGATGGGCGCTGAAAAGGACCAGCGCGAAACGATCATCAGGACGTTTGGCAATGAAGGCTTCAAGCAACCTGCGGGCTGCGTCCCACCGGCTTTCCATGCCATCGTCCAGCGCTTTCATGGAGCTGGATGCATCCAGCAACACGGTGAAATCCACCACCGGCGCGGCACCGCGCACCGCACTGCGCCATTCGGGCCCCGTGGCGGCTAGCACCAACAGCAGCATGATGAGGGGCGGTAAAAGGTTGGCGGTCCACCGGGCCCACTTGGTGGCGGGACGGGGATTGGGGATGCCCCAGCGGTAGATGGCGCGCAGGGAAATCCAGAGACCCGGAATCAACAGCAATAAACCAAAGGGATGGCGGAGATCCATCATGGCTTGCCTCCCAAGGACCGCTGCAGGTCCGTCAGCGCAGGGAAAGGCGGCGTGCTGCGGCCAAAGCGAGCGGCATCGAGGCTCTCCACCCAAGAGGCCCAAGCGTCGAGTTGCTTGGCGCGGAATTCTTTGGGGCCCCAGGATCTGGCTTCATCACCGATGGATTTCGCCAGCCAATCACGGCCCGCCGAATGGGCTGTGTCCAGTGCATCACGCGATTTGGACGGGGGTGGCCAGGCCTTTGCGAAAGCGGCTTTAGCTTTTTTCTTGAGCCGTTTAGAGGCATTGCGGCGCCACCTCCGAATGAAAAAATATCCAAACAATACAAAGGGTAGAAATAGCAGCGAGGCCCATGCAAATGGGAATGGAATCTCTGGCAATTCGTCTTCGCGGCCGCCGCCAAAACCCATCCAGGGCGCCTCGAAAGGCACCGTGCGCGGGACGTTAATGCGCAACTCTGGAGTGTGGCGCCCGTCGCCAAGATCCATGGAAGGCACCACGGCCATTCCCGTTGAAAGTGCTTGTACCGTGAGTTTCCAGCCACGCCCATCCGGCAGCGGCTCCACGCCGCGCAAGAAAAGCGGGCCCAGTTTTTCTTCACCGGGCCGCGGCAGTCGCGGCTGTTTGGGGTCATCCTCGCGCAACTCGAGCACCGCGAGTTTTCCGAAAGGTAATTCCGAAGGCGCCCGCCAAACGGGCGAAGCGGAAAGATTTCCTGTCGCAAAGAAGATCGTGAGGAGGATCCTAAGGCATGCGCTTCTCATGCGC
>JAYVXV010000251.1:0-4235 GCA_043784905.1 Holophagaceae bacterium
CGAATTTCCCCTCGGATTGAGCGACGGCGGCCTTGGCTTGACTCGCCAACGCAAAGGCATCCTGAGCTTCACGGCTGATGCCATATCTCGTGGCGATGGCTTCGGCGGTGATCCCCATGTGAGTGTCGCCGTGGCCACACCAGAGGCCATCCTGAATCATGCTGTCAATGAGCTGGGCATGGCCCATCCGGGCGCCCCAGCGGGCCGCTGGAAGTAGGTAGGCCGCGTTGCTCATGCTTTCAGTGCCGCCGCCGATGGCGAGCTCCGCATCCCCAGCGTTGATGCTCTGCGCCGCGAGTGCCACCGCTTTCAGCCCGCTTCCGCAGACCTGATTGGGTGTGTGGGCTGGGGTGGAAAAAGGAATGCCCGCCTTGATTGCAGCAAGCCTGGCGACGTTTTGGCCTGAGCCCGCCTGAAGGACATTGCCCATCACCACATCGTCAATCTGGTCAGCCGCAACGCCCGCTCGCAGGAGAGCTTCGTAAATGGCAAGGCCGCCCAATTCCACCGCGTTGAAAGGTTTGAGGCTCCCCCCAAAAGACCCAACAGCGGTGCGGGTGGCGGAGAGAATGTAGATGGACAAGAAGGCCTCCTGGAACCCCTCAGATTAGCGACCGTAACGAAATAATCAGTACTTTTCTGGTTGGTTCGTTACGAAACGCTCATGCGGCTCCTGCCTTTGGAATGAATGGATCATTTTTGAACGCCGACTTACCTTGGACAGGACTGGGGAGGACGCAAGAAAATGCCAGAACCCTAGGCTCCGTAACGCCTTCGATGGTCCTCGGAGCACCATCCATCGCGCCGGACTTCGTCCGGCATAAGGCTCCGTAACGAATAACCAGAAGAGCGCTGGTTATTTCGTAACGGTGCCTAACCATCTTTTCACCACCCCCGTACACTCGTCACTAGGTCCACCCTGACTCTTTGCCACCGGGAAAAGCCATGCGAATCATGCGAATCAGCCTCCTCATCCCCATCGCCGCGCTGCTCGTTGCGGGTTCCTTGCAGGCGCAAAGGTCACCGGTACCCCCTGTGCCGCCGACCCCACCGCTGCCCCCCTCCCCAAGCTGGGCTTCGCATGGCCCGACCCGCACGGAACAGCGGAATGAAAAACTGACCTTTGGCTCCAAGATTTGGGTAAAAAACCGTAACGGCGGCATCAAGGTCGTCGGCTGGGACAAGGAAGAAATGGCTCTCACGGCGGTCATTCAGGATTCAGACAACCGCAAAATCAATTTAGTCATTCAGCACAAAGGCCAGGATCTCGATGTCGAGGCCGTCTTTGAACAACCCTCCTGGTCCTTCGGTTTCATCAGTTCACCCCGCTGCGAAATGTCGCTGGCGGTGCCTCGGAAAGTGCTGGGGTTCTACCACACCACCAACGGCACCTTGGCGGTGTCAAACATCGAAGGCTATGCTCGCTGTGAAACCACCAACGGTGACGTGAAACTCCGCGACATTAAAGGCGAGGTGCAGGCCGAAAGCACCAATGGCACCATCGAAGCTACCAACCTGGACGCTCGGCTCAAAGGTGGCACTACCAATGGGCGGTTGGTGCTGGAAAACGTTCATGGTGGCATCCAACTGGAAACCACCAACGGCAGTATCTCCGCCAAATACCTGGATGGTTGGGGCGAAGGCATCAAGCTGGAAAGCACCAATGGCGGCATTGATGTTGATTTAGGTGGCGCCACCGGCGACATCCTTCTAGAAAATTCCAACGGTTCCCTTGAGATCAACGTTCCCGGTGCTGAAATCATCGAGAAGGAAAAGCACAGCGCCCATATTCGCCGTCCCGGCAAAAGCCAGCGCATCAATTTGGAAACCACCAACGGCCACATCAGCGTGAAGTGAACAACGGCTAAGCTGGATGAGTGCGAATCCCTATCAAATCCAGATTGATTGTCTCCAGCTTTGTCCTTGCTGCAGGGGTGGTCCTTGCGGCCCAAGGGCCTGAGACCATTGAGCGTCGCCTGTCCAATGGGATGAGGGTGCTGGTGGTGGAGCGTCCCGGTGGCGGCATGATCCACGCGGCCCTTTTCGTCCGGGGTGGACGTAGCGATACCGGAGGGCTTCCCCCTGCAGCGGCGGAGCTTTTGTGCCGCAGCTTATTCCGCAGATGCACCGACCAAGATCTCGATGACTCACCGTCTCTGAAATCACGGGTGCAAAAGGAAGAGGGCCTGTACGAATCCATGCGCCGCGAGACGCTGCAACTGGAACGCTCCGCAGAGCAGGTCGATGCCACGTTTCCGGCCACGCTTCCGGCCGCGCATCCAGCATTGCTCCCAGCCGCCCTCCCCGAAGTGGCGTGGCTTCAGTCCCAAGCGATGGATGCCTTGCGAACGGCGTTGGGGAGTGACGCGGATTTGGATCGGTTTGAACGCCTTGGCGTGGTGAACCGCAGCAGCGTCGCCACGGAGGATCTTATTGCCACGACCTTGGACCTCCCCGCCAACCAGTTGGCGGCTTGGGCCAACCTTGAGACCCAGCGGCTGACTCAGGCCCATCTCTTTCGTCTACCTGTTGAACGGGAGCGATGGCTTGCGGAAATGCGGCGCAAATCCACCCCACAGTCAGGCCTGTCAGCTCTCTTGGGCACCGCATTTGTTGGCCATCCTTATGCTTCAGCATTAGACGAGAATCCAAGTGTCATTGCCGGGCTTGGTTGGGAGGACGAAAGAGCCCTTGCCACAAGGCTTTTTTCGCCCGAGCGCATGATGCTCGTATTGGTGGGTGAAACCTCCGCCGAAGAATCTGCTGGCACCCTCGAAAAAACATTCGGGAAACTGGGAAGCAAAGTCCCAGAGCAGGAACCCTTCCCATCCGAAATCAGCTTTGCCAGTGGCGCGCTGCGCTTGGAAATGTTTCGCCCAGGCCCGCCCCGAATCTTTATGGCTTGGCGGGTGCCACCATCTTCACACCCCGATACGCCTGCCCTTGAATTCACCGCGCACGTGCTCGGAATGGGGACCAGTGCCCGTCTCCGGACCCTTGTGACCCGAGGGTTAGCCCAATCCGCCGAAGTCAAACAGGGAGTGCCCGGAACCCGCGCCGCCAATTTATTCATGGTGACTGCTGAGCCCGAAGAGGGTCACAGCCTTGCGGAGCTTGAAATCTCGGTTCGTGGTGAAATCCTGCGCTTACAAGAAGAGCTTGTCCCAGGCGACGAATTTCAAAAGGCCCTCCGACAAATCGAATTGCAGCGGCTTAACGTCGAATCGGACCCTGCCACCCTCGCGTCGGCGCTCGGCACCGCCTGGGCCACCTTGGGAAACTGGCGCCAGGCCTTTATCTCCGCGAAAAGGCTCCGAGACGCCCGGCCCGAAGAAATCCAGCGCGCCGCACGGCAATACCTTGCCTTGGATCATGTGGTGGTGGGCTTGGTCGAGCCCGACCGCGCCGACAGTGAGGATCCCCTGGATCGAAAATTGGCCAAGGCTTTACGCACCCTTGCTCGGCGCAAGGGAGTGGAGCCTGCCAAGGCGGAAGTCCTCGTTCAAGAAGGTCTCCGCCAATTGCGGATGCTGCCCAGGGAACAACGTGCGGCCACGCTCAAACTGCTCGAACCCGGCACCAAGGAGGCGCCATGAAAAGTCTCCCCATCCTTGCTCTCCTGTTGGCGGTCGTTCCCATTTTCGCCCAACCCACAGAACCAAAAACGTTCACGCTACCGAACGGGCTCCGGGTTCTGCTTTTCGAGAATCACGAGAGGCCTTTCGTCCGCGCTGAAATGCGCGTGACTTGGCGCGCGGGCAGTGAGCCCAAAAGCAAGGCTGGGCTTACCCAACTGACGGTGCGGGTTTTGGCCGCAGGCTCGGTGGGCGCCCGCAGTCGCGAAGCCTTCAATCGTGCGGTAGAAGAACGGGGCCTACGGCTCGATCTCAAACCTACGCCGGACGGTCTAGCGTGGACCCTGCTTACTCAAAGTGCCGATTTGGAACCAGCCTTTGAGCTTCTGGGTGACATGGTCTTTCGTGCTCTCCCCGATGGCGCCAATCTCGAAGACCAACGTGTGCGTTTTTTCCACCAAATCCAGGGGGGAAATGCCGTTGAGATTGAAGAAGCGTCATTCCATCGTGCCTTGCTATACCCCGACCAGACGCCCGAACCTGTGACTGAAGTGAGCCTCAGCCAGATCTACTTTGAGGATTTGCAACAGCTTCTTGCGAGCACCGTGCAACCCCAGCGCGCCGTGTTGGGCATTTACGGAGACCTGGACCTGAACCAGG
>JAYVXV010000252.1:0-13286 GCA_043784905.1 Holophagaceae bacterium
ACGGCCCCGGAAATCCCAATTGATTTTCATTCGCGTTTTTTCGCGTCATTCGTGGTTCATCTTTTTCTTGGATAATGAGACACCATGAACAACGACGAATTCCGAAAGCTCGGTCATCAATTCATTGATTGGGTGGCGGACTACCGAGAAAACATCCGAAATCTGCCGGTGATGAGCCCCGTCAAGCCTGGCGAGATTCGGGCAAAACTGCCAAGTACCCCGCCTCAAAAAGGTGAAGGCTTGGGCGGGATTTTGAAGGATCTCGATGCCACCGTGATGCCCGGCATCACCCACTGGAACCATCCGAATTTCTTCGCCTACTTCCCCAGCAACACCACCTACGCTTCGATCCTCGCAGACATCGTGGCTTCGGGTCTCGGGGTGCAAGGCATGAGCTGGCAGACCAGCCCCGCGGCCACGGAAGTGGAAGAAGTGGTCATGGATTGGCTGCGTCAGATGCTGGGTCTCAGCGACGCCTTCACGGGTGTCATCCATGACACCGCCAGCACCGCGACGCTCTGCGCGCTGATCTGCGCGCGGGAGAAGACCAGCAACTTCGGCCAGAACCGCAACGGCTTACAAGGCGGTGCGTCCAAGCTCGTGGTCTACGCTTCCGACCAAGGCCACAGCTCCATCGAAAAAGCCGCGCTGCTGGCGGGTTTCGGGAAGGCCAACCTGCGCCTCATCGAAACGGACAAGGACCACGCGCTCAACGCCGATAAATTGCTGACGGCAATCCAGGAGGATGTTTCCATGGGCAAGCTGCCCTGCGCATTGGTGGCCTGCATTGGCACTACCGCGACTACCGCCGTGGATCCCCTCAAACGTCTGGCGGATATCGCCCAAAAGTACCGCCTCTGGCTGCACGTGGACGCGGCCATGGCTGGCAGCGCCATGATCCTACCGGAATGCCGCTGGATGTGGGAAGGCGTCGAGGCCGCAGATTCCATCGTGCTGAACCCTCACAAATGGTTGGGCACGGGCTTTGACCTCTCTGCCTATTATGCAAAAGACCCTCAACACCTGATCCGCGTCATGAGCACCAACCCCAGTTACCTGCGCACCGCCCAAGACGACGAAGTGAAAAATTTTCGGGATTGGGGCATTCCGCTGGGCCGTCGCTTTCGATCCCTTAAACTCTGGTTCCTACTCTGCGATCAAGGCGTCGAAGGCTTACAAGCAAGGCTTCGTCGCGATATCGCCCATGCAGGCTGGCTCAAGGATCAAGTGGACAAGGCCCCAGAGTGGGAGCGCCTGGCGCCGGTTCCCTTGCAAACGCTCTGCGTCCGCCATGTCCCCGAAAAATTCGGGAAGCAGGGCATTAAAGATGAAGCCTTGCTCCGCGCGCACAATCTCGCCATCGCCGACGCCGTGAACCAAAGCGGCAAAGCCTACCTCACGCCCGCCGTTCTCAAAGGCAAACAGATGATCCGCGTCAGCATCGGCGCCGAAGGCACCGAGCGGAAAGATGTCGAGGCGCTGTGGGCACAACTGCAAGCTGAGGCGGAGAAATAAGTGGACGCTCCTCTCTCCGTAAAACGCCTGCTGGAGCAGATCAAGGCCCGCATTGAGGCGCCGTTTTCATCGGTCTGCGTGGTGGGCGAAGTTTCCAATCTCCGCACGTCGGGGAAGCACTGGTATTTCACGTTGAAGGAAGAAGGCGCGGCGCTCCAGTGCGCGGTGTGGGCGGGTTCGCAGAGGCTACTGGGGCACCCTCCTCAAAACGGCGAGCGCGTGATCCTGAAGGGCTCGCTGAACCTCTACGTGGCGGGCGGATCCCTTACGCTGGCAGTGACATCCTGTGAGAAGGCTGGTGTCGGTGACTTGCAGGCCAAGCTACGACAGTTGGAAGCGGAACTCCGCGCCGAAGGATTGTTCGACCGCGAAAAGCGCGCATTGCCTCGTTTCCCCAGGCGCATTGGCGTGGTGGCCGCACTCGGCGGCGCAGCCCTGCGCGACGTTTTGGAAGTCTGTTCAAAACGCTCACCAGGGCTGGATCTACTCATTGCACCCGCCGCGGCACAAGGCGAACGTTGCGTACCGGAAAACATCCTCGCGCTGCAAGAAATCCAGGACGAGCACTGGGGCTGCGATGCCATCCTTTTGGTGCGCGGAGGTGGAAGTTTGGAGGATCTGTGGGGCTTCAATGACCCAGGTCTCGTGCGTGCCGTAGCGAACTGTCGTCTGCCCGTTATCACAGGCGTGGGCCACGAAATTGATACGACCCTGGTGGATTTCGCGGCGGATTTGCGCGCCGCGACGCCCAGCCACGCGGCCCATGAAGTGACCCCGGATCTCGCCGCGCTGCGCGGTGACGTCAAACGCCGCACGGACGCGCTGATGCATAAAATGCAGTGGCGATTGCGAGGTCTGGAAACGACCCTCAATCTGCTGACCGATAGCCGTGGCATGGAGGCGCTGCCCCGGCGATTGGATCGCGGGGGTGAACGACTGGGGTCCTTGGCCCATCGCCTGAATATCGCCGGAAGCTCCGTGGCCGCCTCCACGCGCTTTGCCGAGCTGCATCAGCGCCTGCACCTGGCTCATCCTCAACGTCGATTGGATCAAACCCTCCACCAGCTTGGAATGCTGCGCCAGCGGCTAATTCATTCCTCCAGTCTCGCGTCGGGCCTAGAGGGTCTTCCTCGATTGCAGGACGCGCTTCGCAGGCTGCAACCTGCGATGGGAAACAGTCTGCTTCGCGTGCATCAGCGAATGGAAATCCTGAAGGCCAACCTCGCAGGCTTGGATCCAAAGGGGCCGCTCAGTCGGGGGTTCGCGTTGGTTCGAGACAAGCATGGCAAGCCCATCACTTCCGCTTCGGCAACTCAACCCGGAGATGCCGCACACCTTCAATGGCTCGATGGTGAACGAACCGCACGCATCGAGAAATGACCTAAAAATTGATCACCGCTGGATTACCAACAAGGTCAAGTCATCCTCTAAGGCCTGACCTTGGGTGAACTCAGAAACCGCACCCAGGATACGGGGAATGGAACACGCGGAATCCTCAACCAACAGTGCCTCTAGGCGATCCTCGCCGAAGAGATCGCTGCTGGGCGAGGCGGCTTCGCTGAGCCCATCGGTGTAGCAAATCAAGCTCTCGCCTTGTTCCAGTTTGCCGCTCCAAATATCCATATTTTCTTCAAAGAGATCTTGGCTCAATCCAATGCCCAGGCCCCGAGGACACAGACGCTCCACTTGGCCATTGGCCCGACGGAGAAAGGCCGCCGGATGGCCAGCGCGCACCATCTCGATGGCGCCACTCAGCGGATCGAAGGTGCCGTAAATCATCGTGATGAACATGCGCCTGGAATGGATGTGCTTCTCGCACCAGATCTCATTCAATCGAACGGCAACTTCTTTGGGGCTGCGTTTGACTTTGTCTAGGGCGGCCACAACTCCTTTTGTCTCCGCTGCATAAAATGCAGCGGATGTGCCTTTTCCGCTCACGTCGGCGATAAGAAAAGCCAAGCGGCCATCGGACAATCGGAAAAGATCGTAATAATCCCCGGCGACTTCCTTTGCAGGAAGAATGGTGGCGTGAACGACTGCACCGCCTGGTAGCAAAGGGATATCAGGCAACAGGTGCATCTGCACTTCGCGGGCCACGCGGAGTTCTTCTTCCAGTGCCAAATGCTGATCTCGTTCTTTCCGAGAAGCCTCTAATCTTTCAGACATGGCGTTGAAGGCCACCGCAAGCTGACCTACTTGATCCTTGGTGCGAGGCTTGATTCGTGCACTGAAATCGCCGCCGGAAAGACGCCTTACGCCTGCAAAAAGATCATCCACGCTGAGGCCCAATTGCCGTGCGAGATAGATGCCCATGAAAAAAGCAATGAACTGAACACCCGCCAGAAGGATTACGAGTCCAGCCAGCTTCGCCAGGATCAAGCCCGTTTCCACGGACTGATTTCCGCCCTCACCCGTGAATCCATAGCCCTTGATGACCTCCCGCAGACTCGTCTCCGGGGTGGCGGTCAGCATGAGATTCTCACCGCCCGAGTTCCAGTTGAAGATCTTCAGCCCCACCGCAGGAAGGCGAAAGGGATGAAACACCCAGGAGCCATTCAAGGCCTCGCCCTGGGACCAGGCCGCCAAAGGCACGACCTTTTCACTGGGAATGAACGATCCCAAATCCTCCTCAATTTTTTCGCCGTTTGAATCTTTGGCATCCACGGTCAAAAAGCCACGTTTGCCCGATGACTCAGGCACCCGGTCGAGACGGTAAGACATGCGACCGCCCCAAAGCTCTTTGCTGCGATTCGCCAAGCTACCCAACGAAAGATTCAACAACCTAAAATGGTCGCCTTCGACGCTTACCGCACGAAGAAAAATGCCCTGGCCGATGGGTGGCGAATCATCATTCCAGACCAAGCCGATAAAGTCAGGTTTGACCCCCGCCGGTAGCGTCTTAACCCGCGCCACCCATACATCTCCGAGTAGCTGAAGGTTTTGCCTGGCCACCTGATCAGATGGCTCTAGGCTGGCCTTTTTCAGCGCCACTTCGGCGGATTTGATATTGCCTTGCAAGGTGCGGCTCACCTGACCACCAATACTCACCCACCCCAGGCTGAGGAAGAGAACCGTAAGCCCGATGGCTGGCAACACTGACAACAGCACCAGGATCAGCAACAGCCGCCGCGAAACCTTGAACATCCATTTTCGCCACAGCCAGCGTAGGCCCAGGAATAAAAACACCGGCGCGGCGATCCAGAAAAGGATGGCCGAAAAAATCATCGGCACTCTCAACATGCTTAAAGCAGGAAAAGGCAACAGTAGCCAAGGCAGGCCCGATAACAGGCAGACCCAAGCCCAGCGTGGGCGAAAGCGTCGGACTGCTTCCGTCACGGCATCAACATTCCGCCGTTGACGCTCAGCACTTGACCCGTCACATAGGCGGCTTCATCCGATGCGAGAAACACCACCGCCGCCGCGATGTCATCGGGTGTGCCCATGCGGCCCAAGGGAATGGTCTTGTTGAATTCGGCCTTCGCTTCGTCACTCAGCCCTGCGGTCATCTCGGTTTCGATGTATCCGGGCGCTACGGCATTGGCGGTGACGTTGCGCGAGGCCAATTCCCGGGCCACGGATTTTGTCAGCCCGATAAGCCCTGCCTTTGCAGCAACGTAGTTGCTCTGCCCCGCGTTTCCCATCTGGCCCACCACCGATGCGATGTTGATGATGCGGCCCCAGCGCTGTTTCATCATGGGCTTGGTGGCCGCTTGAATGGCTACCCAGGCGCCCTTCAGGTTCGTATCAATGACCGCTGAGAAATCCTCTTCCTTCATCTGGATCAAGAGTTTGTCCCGAGTAATGCCTGCATTGTTCACCAGGATATGGATGGCGCCATGGCGCTCCACCACTGCGGCCACTGCGGCTCTCACGCTGTCACTGCGGGACAGATCCATCACCACATGATCGGCCTTGCCGCCGCTTTCTTGAATCGCAACAACGACGTTTTGCAATTTGGCCTTGGTGCGCGCGGCGCAAACCACCAGCGCGCCCTGCTTCGCCAAGCGTTTCGCGATGGCTTCGCCGATGCCTTGGGACGCGCCCGTCACCAGCGCCACCTTGCCATTGAGATCGAACATGAAAACTCCTGAAAACCGCTCCAGTCTAAGCCGTAGCGTTGAAATGACGTGAACATTGAAATGACATTCCCAGCACTTAGGGCTTCTTCAGCCTGGCATCGAAGGCGAATGGAAGCGATGAAATCACCTGAATCTTCTTGGCATCGGGATGAGCCGGGTTAATGAGGATGGCCCGCTCCTCTGGGATGATCGCAGACGGCACGATCAGCACGGCCTCAGAAGCGTCTGCGATCCATTGGCCACCAAGGTTCTTCAGGACCACGGGGCCGGAGGGATCGTTCCAGCCAGCGGGGAGATCCCCGCTGGTCAGCCTGCGCGTGGGCAGCGCATCGGGGATCTCGACACAGACCTTCACCAAGTCGCTCGGCGCATCGGCATGATCCACATGGACCAGAACTTCGAGCGCAGCAAGGGAAAGCGAGGAAGCGCAATAGACGAGCCTGATCCCTTTGTGGTTCCAGCGACCGCCGTGAAGCCGGGCCCCCTCGCCATTAAGGGGATCCACCGCGTGATTCGCCTTGAGGATGCGCCACGCTAGCATCAGGAGAAGACGCCGTATTCGATCCGACCCAGAACATCGGACACCATCTGCGCTCCGAGTTCTGTGTCGAGCAGGGAGACGGGGGTTTCGCCCTCCAATGCCCGATTCGGCTGTTCAAGCCAGTGCCACGCCTTTTCGCGGTTACCGAGGGTGTGGTTGGCCTGCGAGAAGACGCGGACCAAGCGCAAGAGTCCCTCGCTCTGCTTGGAATTGAGAGGCTTGTCCTTGAGGCGAGCCCTCGTTCTCGGCGCGATGTGCAGGTAGTCCAACGCGGTTTCCCTTTCGAGGCCCAGGGACTTGATGGTGACGATGAAATCGGGGTAGGAGATGCCGCCGCGCACCAGCCTGATCGCTTCTTTCTGTGCGGAAAGCGTGGGCGCGAAGGGGCCTTCAATCCACTGCTTCATCACCTGGGCGGTAGTCATAGTGCCTCCTGCCATCTGGCACAATAATACAAGCCAGATGGCATGAGTCAAGCGGTGGACGGGCTCCTAACATTCACGCGGACTATGCTTGAGGCTCGGAGGCCGCCATGCGCGTTCCATTCCTGCTTTGTTGCGCCATTTCATCCTTTTGTTCCGCCCAGGAAATTAAAAATCCAAAAGTGGATGATCTCCTCCAGTCGGTGGACGCGAAACGCATTCACGCCACCGTGGCTAGGCTCGTGTCCTTTGGAACTCGGAACACGCTGTCGGATACTGCGTCTGAAACTAAGGGAATTGGCGCGGCGCGACGTTGGTTGGCTTCGGAATTTGGAGCACTGACGAAAATTCCAGGATCGCGATTGCAGCTTTTTGAAGATCGCTTTACCGCCGAACCGAGCGCGCGGATTCCAAAGGCCACGGATCTCATCAATCTGGGCGCGATCCTGCCGGGCGCGGACCCTGCAAGGGCGAAGGAAGCCATCATTCTCACGGGCCATTACGACAGCCGTGCCACCGATGTATTGAATGCGGTCACGGACGCACCCGGCGCCAATGACGATGGCAGTGGCACGGCCCTGACCCTGGAACTGGCGAGAGTGATGGTGCTTGAAAAGCCTTCGGTGAGCATCTATTTTGTTGCCGTTGCGGGTGAGGAACAGGGGCTCCTGGGCTCTTCTCATTTGGCCAAGGGGTTGAAGGCCGAGGGCATCAACGTCATCGCCATGGTGAGCGTGGACATCGCCGGAAACACCGAGGGTCAGGACGGCGTGAAGGACAATGTCCACGGGCGGCTTTGGTCCGAAGGCGTGAACGGATCTGAGACGCCGGACCAAAAGAAATTGCGCCTGGCCATCGGCAACGAGAATGACGGGCCTGCGCGCGAATGGGCGAGGTACGTGAAACGTGCGGCGGAGCGCTATGTAGAAAATTTGGATCTTTTGGTGATGCTGCGCCGAGATCGTATCGCTCGCGGCAGCGATCACATGAGTTTCGCCAGTGAAGGTTTTCCTGCCATCTGCCTGCGGGAAATGCACGAGCACTACGACCGCCAGCATCAGGACGTGCGTGTGGTGGATGGGCGCGGCTACGGCGACGATCTCGCCCACTTCGACGCGGCCTACACCGCCAAGCTCGCGAAGGGCCTGGGGGCGGCCTTCTGGCAGCTTTCTCACGCGCCCGCGCCGCCCGTCCAAGTGACCCTTGGCGGTGCCGTGAGCCCTGATACAAAGCTGCGTTGGACATTACCGGCTGATCCCCGCATCACGGCGATCCACCTCTATCGCCGCCGCGCCGACAGCGTGATTTGGCAGCGCATTCAAACGATTCCCAAGACGAATCAATGGCTGCTGAAGGATGTCCCGCCGGACAATGAAGTCTTCGCCATCGCCACCGTAGATGCCGAAGGAAACGAGAGCCTGCCGACCTATCCGACGAAACTTGAATAACCTTTCGGAGCCTTACGGAATTGGCAGTGGTTTTCTGGTGATTCATTTACGGCCCTTGTGCCGTTCGCACAATCTCGAGGTAGGAATTATTTCTGAGCAGCGGATTCGCGGGGCCCCGTATTATTTGGGTTCCCCCAGGAGAACGACCATGAAAGAACCCGCCTACGCCCCGCTTGGCCACTTCTGCTGGCCCGAACTTGCCACGACAGACATCGCAGCTGCGAAGCATTTTTACACCACGATATTTGGTTGGGAGTACGTGGATATGCCCACCGCCATGGGCAATTACACGATCTTCAAAGTGGAGGGTGTGGATGCGGCTGCCGCTTACCAGATGGGCCCCGAACAAAGCGCGCCGCCCCACTGGAATGCCTACGTGGCGGTTCACAACGCGGATGAAACCGCGACGAAAGCTGCGGAATTGGGCGGCAAGGTTCTCGCGGGCCCCTTTGATGTCGAAGGCATCGGTCGCATGGCTTTCATCCAGGATCCTGGTGGTGCGACTTTCGCGGCATGGCAGAGCATCAAGCATTTCGGTGCGGGCATTTTTGGTGCACCGAATTCGCTATGCTGGACGGAATTAGCCACCCGTAATGCCTCGCAAGCCGTCGCCTTCTATTCGGGCCTTTTCGGGTGGGACGCCGAAGCCAAGGACCAAGGCGACTTCAAATACACGGAATGGCGCGTTCGCGGCACGGTCGTGGGAGGCATGATGACCATGGAAGGTGCGGCCTATGACGGCGTTCCGAGTCACTGGTTGACCTACTTCGCGGTGGATGATTGCGATGCAAAAACCAAAGCCACCGAAGCTGCGGGCGCGATGATCCTGAGCGCACCCACCGACATCCCCAACGTCGGAAGATTTGCCATGATCCGAGACGCGCAAGGGGCTGTCTTCTGCATCATCCAGCTGCTGAAAGGGTGATGGATTCGGATTCGCGTTCAAAAGAAGAGAAACCACAGATGATAAAAGATTCACACGGATGAGAATCGCCTAGCCCTATCGCTACTTCTGGCGCAGCATCTGACATCCGTCATGTGCCAATCTGTGTTCATCTGTGGCTTCTTTTTCTTTTTGAATGCAAACATGTCGGATGGCTACTTGCTCCGCAAGCCCACGACGATCATGCCGGGCTCAGCCTTTTGGCCAACCTTGGTGATGGGGATGAGCAGGCTGGGGTTAAAGATTTCACCGGAGATCCTCACTTTCAGCGTGAGCGCTTCCACCGGCATGATCGTGGTGGTTTCAAAGCTGTCCATCATCTGTGGCGTTGAGGCGGAAATAGCGTAGGTGCCGGACGGGGTCTCCGGCGACATGGCCTCAACAGACTTAAAACCCGTGCCCAGGCACTTGATGCGCAACCTTACGGTGCGGGCATCCACACGCTCCGCCACCACCACCGCGCCAACGCCCGGCTCGGCTTTCAACTTGGTGGCGAGCTCTCCCAAAGCTGCGCTGAAGGGATCCGCTTGAGTTTGAACAAGGGCTGGGGCCGCGAACAAAAAGGGCAACATAGAATCTCCTGAAGGAAGCATTGCGCTAGGGTTTGGGCTCAAGACAACGTATGTCCAGGGTGAGCCAAAAGTTTCTTAGTTCATTTTCTCCAGCCACTGGGCCAGCGGTGTGAGGTCGGCCATGGGCGTCTCATCGTTATAGGCGCTCATAGCGTTGCTGCCATTGAGTTGCGCTCGGGGTCGCGTTTCCTTTTTCAAAAGGTGATTCGCATCCTTGATGTCTATGGCTTTGGCCTTCAGGGATTCAGGAAGTGCCTCGGGTTTCCAGGTCTGCACGTCCTTATCGCCCCAGACGAGGGCCATGGGCAAGGCGGCGCGCTCCGCCATCGTGAGGGGTTCCAGGTCCATGGTGGACCTCACGAAACCAGCGGTTTCAGGCCTCATGAAGCTCTTCGCCAAATTCGCGATGGCGGGGTATACGCCTTCCTTTACTGCGGGCGCGTCGGGTTTCCCTTGGCGCACCGCATCCAGCATCGCGTCCACGAATTCCAAATTGACGGCCTTGGTTTCCGGCGGAAGTTGTGCCTCGATTTGGGCGTGAATGGTCTTCGCAATGCTGCGTCCCGGCAAGCCTATCAAAAGTAGCGCGTCCGCATCCTTGGCCACCATGAGAGCGAGAAGCGCCCCTTCGCTGTGGCCGATGAGAAGGATTTTTTTGCCCTTGGCTTCGGGCAGTAATTTCGCGGCGCGCAAAGCCGCTTGGATGTCGCCGGTCTGCGCGTCCAACGAGATATCCAGCTTGGGATCTTTTGCGCCGATAAACCGCTTGTCGTACCGCAGAGACCCGATGCCCTTCGACTGCAACCACATCGCGAAATCGCGTCCCGCATGGCCGATAGGCATCACGCTGCTGGCCCAGTCCCGATCCGTAGGCCCACTGCCCGCTACCATCACCGCGAAGTAGTGATGCGCGCCACCGCTGAGCGCACTGCCCTTTAGCGGGAAGGCATTGAAGCCAGGGAACGAGATCACACGACCCGAGACAATGGGCGCTTTGGGCGCTTTTTCGATTTGGGCGGGCAGTTGGAAAAGCAACATGGGCATCGTCCTTCAGCGAATCCACAGGTGAACACGGATGAGAAAGAAGATGAACACGAGTGGGAGAGAAGCCACCGAGCCGCGCTATTCCCCAAAGGGACAGGCTTGATTCGCGTTCATCCTATCTTGTTACCTGCGTTCATCTGCGGCTTCAGTTTTTTCTATCCCAGCTGGCCCAGATCCTCTGGTCCGCCGATGTTAATGGCGTAGATTTCAATGCCAGCTTCTTTGGCCTGACGCCTCACGAGGCCGCTGAGAATTTTTCCGGGACCGAGTTCTATAAAAGTCTTAACGCCTTGGGCCAGAAGCAGGGCCATGGTCGCTTCCCAACGCACTGCGCCGGGAATCTGGCGCAGCAATCCATCGCGCACAGCTTGGGGATCGCTCACCAACGCCGCATCCACGTTGTTGATGAGCGGGCAAATGGGGTTTGAGAAAGTCAGCGCGCTTAATACTTTCGTCATGTGGCGTTTTGCAGGTTCCATTAAGGGGCTGTGAAAGGGCGCGCTCACAGGGAGTTTCATCATCTTGCGCCCGCCCCGGGTCTTGGCTGATTCCATGGCGGCCTCCACGGCCTCGGCGTGGCCCGCGATGACGATTTGGCCGGGCCCGTTGAAGTTGGCGGGGACAACGATCTTGCCGCTCGTGGCGGAGCCTTCGACGCAGGCTGCTTCTACGTCGGCAGCGCTCATGCCGAGAATCGCGGCCATGGCGCCCACGCCCACGGGCACCGCCGCCTGCATGGCGCGGCCCCGCTCCCGAACGGTCTTCACGGCAGCTTCAAAGGTCAGCGCACCAATGGCCACCAAGGCTGAGTATTCACCCAACGAATGGCCCGCCGCGAAGTCCGGTTTCGGCAGCCGATTGGCGTAGGCGCGCACCACCATGATTGAATGCGTAAGGATAGCGGGCTGCGTGTGCTCCGTGAGCTTCAGGGTCTCTTCAGGGCCTTCAGCCATAAGGGCCGAGAGCGGAAAATCCAAAGCGGCATCCGCCTCTTCAAGCACTGATTTTGCCGGGCTTTCAGCTTGTGCGAGCCCGACGCCCATGCCCACCGACTGAGAGCCCTGCCCCGGGAAAAGCCACGCGACCTTACTCATTGGAATTCCCTCCACCACGACTTTTGAAATTCATGTGGGTCAGAGCCCGCCTTAGATTTCATTCCTGCGGCAACAACTTCATTCCTGGGGCAGCAAGCGGGCAAGATGAGCCAAAATTCGCTCGTTAATGCCGTGTTCGCAGGCGCGCAAGGCCGCACGGATGGCATTCTTCACGGCGCGACCATCGCTGCGTCCGTGCCCGATGATGCTCACGCCTTTGACCCCCAATAGCGGTGCGCCACCGTATTCGGCATAGTCCAGCCTATGTTTGAAGCGACGTAGCGCAGGGCGCGCTAGAGCCCCGGCCAATTTGGTGATGAGACCCTCTTCAAAGCTCTCTCGCAGACCCGCCAGGATGCCTTCTGCCAATGCCTCGCTACTTTTCAGCACCACGTTCCCCACGAAACCATCGCAGGCAATGACATCGAATTTTCCGTTCCAGATGTCACCGCCTTCGGCGTTACCGCAGAAATTGATGTCCAGGTCCCGTAGCATGGCGGCGGCTTCCTTGGTGGTGTCCGTGCCTTTGCCATCCTCTTCACCCACGCTGAGCACACCCACCCGAGGTCGGTCCACGCCCAGCACTTGTTCTGAATAAACCGCGCCCATGACCGCGAATTTCGCGATGTGTTCGGCGCGGCTGTCCACGTTGGCGCCCACGTCCACGAGCACCGTGGGCTTGCCGGCCATGGTCGGAAAAACCGAAGCCAAGCCCGGACGATCCACGCCCTCAAGGCGACCGATGACCATGCTGGAAGCCACCATCGCCGCGCCGGTGTGACCCATGCTCACGATGCCATCCGCTAGTCCATTTCGCACCAACTGCGCGGCCACTCGGATGGAACTGTCTTTCTTGTCCTTCAGGATGCAAGTGGCCTTGTCTTCCATGGTGACGACACTCAGCGCGGGCACAACTTCGGTGCGCTTCAGCAACCCCGGCGTGAAACCGAAGGACGCAGTTGCGATCAACGCCTTCAGCCGAGCCTCGTCCCCCACCAGGTGGAGAAAGAGGCCCGGCCAAGCTTCCAGGGCTTCCCGTGCACCTTGCAACGTGGCTTCGGGGGCGTGGTCGCCCCCCATCACGTCGAGCGCTATCCGGTAACCCGCCAAGCGGAGTCCTTAAGCCGTTGCGGCTACGTGGACGGCCTTCTTGCCGCGGTAGAAACCACAGGATGGGCACACGCGGTGCGGCATCTTGGGCGTTCCGCAGTTGGAGCAACTGGTGGCGCTGAGGACTTCCAGGCTGTCGTGGGTGCGGCGACGATCGCGGCGGGCACGGCTATGGCGTCGTTTGGGATTCGGCATGGCGAACTCCTATTCGTCAATCAAGTGTTACAGGCAGAGTGATGCAGGGGGTAAATCAGAAACTTAATCATCCAGGTTCAGGTTGGGCCGGATGCTTGCCAGGGCCTTGGCCAAAGGGCTGGGTTCCTTTTCATAGGATACCGAAGCATTGAGGCTTCCGCGGAAAAGACAGGTATCAAAGTTCACGCATTTACCTTTTCCGGTATCCAGGCAGGTGGGCGCCATGGAGCGACCCAACATGAGCTGCTGGCGCACCAGGTCTAGTTCTTCGACATGATCGGATTCCATGAAGATGAGATCCAGATCCTGGCTGCCCAGGCTGT
>JAYVXV010000253.1:0-4222 GCA_043784905.1 Holophagaceae bacterium
GAGATGAGCAGGAACAGCGGATTGGCATTGGCTTTAAGGCAGGCCCAGGCGAACCAGAGATGGGCGCTGAAGGTGGCGATGATCGCATAGGTCAAACTCTGGCCCACGCCGAAACGAATCACCAAAGTCTTATCACCGCGCGCAGTGTCTTCTTCCACTTGATAGATTTGAGTCAGCGGATAAAGCGCCGCGAAGAGCAGGCCGAAGCCGATGCAGAGGCTCATCAACGCGGGTTCCAGGCCGCGGCCGGTGAAAACCCAGCCCGCCATGGGCGTGAAAAAACCAAAGCCGACGCAATTAATGATCAGATCCCAACCGGCGCGAGCCTTGAGACGGATGGGCGGCACGCTGTAGAGAATGCTCATGAGCACGCAGGTCATGACGATCTCGAAGAAATAGCGCCCACTGGGCTTCACGCGGATAAAGACCAAACTCCAGCCAAGGCTCAAGGCCAACAGAATGTAGCCAAAATGAGCGAGGTATTTCGGCGGTTTCGGCGGCGCCTTTAGGTAACCAATGTCTCCTTCGTCCTGGTCAAAGGCAGAGTTCAGCGCAAGGGTTCCGCCGTTCATGAGCACCACGAAAATGACCCACGCCGAAATACTTCCCTTCGCCAGCGGCCAGCCTTGGGCGAGCAACGTTCCCAATAAGAAATGGGCGGTCATGATGGGCCATTCCGAGGGTCGCAGGTGCAGCAGGTAGGCCATCAGCTCTTTGCCGAAGAGCTTTTCGAAGAAGATGCGGAGCGCGAATTTCGGAGGCCTCATGGGATCAAGAGCACCTTGCCAATGGCGCCCCGGCCTTCCAGAAAGGCATGGGCATCGGCCCCTTCGGAAAGTGGGAACGAAGCCGCGATGCGTAATTTCAGCGCGCCACTGCGGACCCAGCTGAACAATTCATGGGCCCGTTCAATGCGCGCCTCGCGGCTTCCAAGCACGTTCCATAGATCGCCACCCGTGAGCGTCTTCGAGGTGTCCATGAGGGTGCGCGGGTCTACTGGGGCCGGATCGCCACCTGCCATGCCGAAAAAAACCGCATGGCCACCGATCCTGAGAGAATCCAGGCTTTGTTTCAAAGTCGAACCTACTGAGTCGTAGGCCACATCCATCCCGCTACCGGAGGGAGAAAACGTCCGAGCGGCCTCCATCCAATCCTGAGCATAGAGCACGCACTCGGTGGCTCCGGCTTCCAGGGCCGCCTGGCGCTTGGCTTCGCTGGACACGAGGCCCAACACGCGGGCTCCCAACATCCTGGCCATCTGCACCAGCAACAGGCCCACCCCCCCGGCCGCAGCGTGAATGAGGACATTTTCACCAGCTTGGATGGCGTGGCTGTCCCGCACCAGATATTGCGCGGTGAGGCCTTGCAACAGCAGGCCCGCAGCGGTCTCGAAGGAGGTATCTTTGGGAAGGGGAATGAGCTTATCAAAGGGCACCGCCACCAGCTCTGCGTTGGCGAAGGGCGCGTCTGCAAAGGCCACGCGATCACCGATCTTCAAATCGCCATCCCCGTTCAAGCCTTCGACGATGCCAGCGCCTTCGTATCCCGCGATCCAGGGCGGATCTCCCGCCAGGTGGTAGTTGCCTTTGCGGCGATAGACATCGGCGAAATTCAGCCCGATGGCCATCATGCGGACCCGTGCATGATGGATGGGGATTTGCGGATCGGGCCTTTCTTCCAGGCGGAGCACGTCGGGGCCACCGAATTGACGAAAACATAGTGCCTTCATCAAGCGGCGCTTTCGGCGTTCTGGCCACCTTGGCCCTCGATCGGCCGTGGTCCCAATTTCTCAGAGGGGCGGGGCCCCAGCTTAGGTTCCGCCAAGGCTTCCATGGCCGCGAAAAGATGCGGCACGCTGAATTGGGTATCCACGCACATGCCGTGGGGCAGGCTGAGGGGAATCACGTAGGCGGGCACTTCTGGCAATTTAATGAGGCCCTTAAGTAGTCGGTCCGTACAGGAAACAGCCACAATGAGATCCGGCCGGAATTCGCGGGCCTCGCGATAGGCCTTGTGGCTGCGATTGGTGATGCGGCTCTCCCATTTGTTTTCGATGACGCCGTGCATGTAGTCACCCACGGGGCAGAGGCCGCAGTCGTAGCATTTTTCCAGTTCATCCAGAATCGGGGCCTTGCACTTGGCGAGTTGGATGCAGTGGGGCATAAGGATGAGTGAGCGCCGGGATTTCGCGCCGCCAAAGGCTTCGCGCACGCGATGGTTATTCCACCCGCAAAAGGAGAGAATCCATTCATCCTCTTTGCCCAACAACCGTGCGACCGGAAGGAAAAGCCACACCCACATTCCATCCCAACGGATGATGGCGACGCGGGATCTCAGGTAGGTCCCACGGCGCTTGAAGGTTGGCCACGCCACGGCACCCATGGCCACCGAGGCCAAAGCCCACCAGCCAAATCCGTGGGGTAACGCGAGCCCCATCAGTAGGAATACGACCATCAAAAAAATCGGCACGCCGCGCCGCACCCAGAGAAAGACTCTGTAGTGTTCAGCGGGCAGTGCGACGGTGCTCATGCTCCAATTCTCCGCTCAAATGGAGATTAGTCGTTGCGAAAAAATGACTTGGTCTTTGCGATGGCTGACCTGCGCCTATTTGGCGGCGCTCGCCAAACCCACAAGTTTTCTCAAGTCCTCGTCCTTCCAACGGATGCCGCCGCCGAAGAAGAAAGTCTTCAAGTCTTTGTTGCCTAGGTCCTGGCCGCCGACCTTCACGTAGACACCTTTCCAGAATTGATAGCTGGCGGTGAGGCGATAGCGCGGATTGGGCTTGGCATCGCGCTTGGTGAAATCGTAGGCCAGGGCGCCGAACCGCAATCGGTCTTCCATACTGCGGAATTCCAATCCGCCCCCGCCTTTGCCTTCGACGATGCCTGCGGTGAGAACCCAATTTTCAGCAAAGCGCTTGGCGAATTGAGCAGATACCGTAAACGCCTGATCGCTGGTGACTGTGCGGGTCTTTTCGAGGACGTTCACGGGCAGGCCTGTGTTCGGGTCAATTTTTTGCACTGTACGAGTGGAATCGGCGATCTTGCCATCCGGTGTGGAGCCCAAATCCAACGCGTACCAGTAGTCGTGACGCGGTGCCAGTTCGATGCCCAGACCCGTCTGACTATCGCCCCGAGAAGTCCAGCGGGCGCCGTTCAGATCCAAACGCATATCCATCGCCTTAAATCCACCCAGCATTTCGTTCACGTTGTCCACGGCGGTGTTGATCTTTTTGATGGTGGTGTCGTCATTGAGCAGTTTGCCGAGGGTGCCTTCGCCATCATTGAGTTTGGCGGTGATGCTCTTCAGATGGTCGGACGTCTCTTGGAAACTGCCCGCCAGCTTGTGGACATCCTGCATGGTGCCGCGCAGTTCAGGCCGCGTTTCCTGCACCATGGCATCGAGATGTTTACCTAGATCCTCGAATTGTTGGGCTAGCCGGGGCATCCGATCTTTCAGATCTCCGGTCATGGCTTCGGCGTTGGCCAGCGTGTGATTGATGGCCGCGTGGTTTTCCTGGGACAGGGTTCTGAATTCAGCGGTCAGCACGCGGATGTTGTCCACGATCTCATCGAGTTTGGCGCGGCCATTTTCGCCGCCAATGGAGTGGTTGAGCGCGCCCGTGACGCCCTTCACATCCTGACCAATATCGGCAAGGGTCCCCATCAGATCATCCAGACTCACGCCGCTTTTGCTCAGAATGGGAATGGATGCATCCTGCTCGCCTTTCAGCGCGTGACCCTGGTCCAAATCAATAAATTTTTCACCCAGAATACCGATGGAATTGAGGGACGCCGTGGCATCCGCATAGACGCTGAAATCTTTGGGGATATCCATCTCAACTTTGGCGCGTCCATGATCCAGTGAGATGGTCCGTACCTCGCCGACCTTGACGCCCGCCACACGCACAGGGCTTTGAACGGTCAGTCCCGCCACCGAGGTGAAGAAGGTGTAGTAGCGCTGGTGGTCCTTGTCGCTGCCCAGGTGAAATTTGCCGGTGTTGAAGACCAATAGGCCCATGACCAGCAGGGTGACGATAAAAAAAGCGCCGACTTTGGTTTCAGTTTTCATGGGTTCGCCTCCTGGCGATTCCGTTTCGGAGGTGGGGGATCTTGCAGGAAAGGACCATCCGCATCTCCGCGAAGAAATTGCTGGATGACAGGATTGGGATTGACTTTGAAGGCTTCGGGTTCTTCCACTGCAAGGCACTCGCCCCGAAAAA
>JAYVXV010000254.1:0-4206 GCA_043784905.1 Holophagaceae bacterium
GCGCTTAAGCCTCAGCCAAAGCTTGATTGATCTCGATGGGACACGCAAAGAAGGCCCCCGAAAGGGGGCCTTCTTCATGTTCACACCGATTGCAATCAATGGGGATTTACCTCACCTGCATCCACCGATGCGCCACCGAGCGCTTGAGTTGGCGTTAACCCAATTCTGGTTACGGCAAAAGTGGCCCCAGGTGATAAATGGTCAGGATCAGGACCAACAGCGCCTACCCCAATCTGGAATTCTACCGACAGGTCATATCGTCCTTCGTGCAGCTTGTAGTGTTTGACGAGAAGAATTGCCAAATCACGCATGGAAAGGGGAGACTCGATAGGAGCGTTCGGCACCTGAGTGCTGTTTGATTCAGTGGACACTTTCGCCCCCAAAGGAACTCCAACTAATTTTTCCAGAGGCGCTTCCGGCAACCACAGTGCGAGCGGGTTTTGGTGTCACCACCTGAGGTAGATTCTTGAAATCTTGTGCCGATGGTTGATTTAAATTGGCTTCAATAGATCGAGCCACAAAATCGTTCAATGTGACTCCAGTGGACGCTGCGCGCAAGACAGCGGCTCTATGCGTTGCTGGCGAAATCCGTACATTGAAGAGCCCGCGAAATGGTTTCTGCGGCTCTCTTTCAAGCTCTTTGCAAGTTTCGAGATAGTCAATGACGGCCTCTTCAAATTCACGTTGGAGGTTGGTCGGAGATTTGGCTTCATAGGTAACCAAATCATGAATGAACAATATTTTCCCTCGGCAGACTTGCCGATCCATATCTAATTCGGCCGTGCCTTCGTAGCCTTTGAATTTGAGAATGTCCATTTTAGGCCCTAGATAAATCCGTTCATTTTCAGGTGTTCAACCAGATCGGCGATGCATCCTTTGTCTACATTAGGCGAAGGGTGCGGTTGGTGGCAGTTGAACAATGCATCCTTTTCAGCATGGAAAAATTTTCGACGTGACCCATTGCTTTTCAAAATTCTGTATCCCAAATGCTCCAGTACGCTCTGGAGCTCTTGCCATTTGATGTCTGCACGAGGAGGGGAAGTACAAATTTTCTCCAGAGCCTTCTGGTGTTTCGACATCTGAGTCTAACCTTCTCTCATGAAGACTGTAACTAGCAAATAGTGACAAATCCTCAAATGTATTTGTTTCATCACTTCGCTCGGCTTGATGGCACACGAGTTCCCTGAAACGGCGGTTTTCACTAAATCCCTCCACTCAACTTGCCGTTGGGGAAAATGCATCAGAATCGCTTGATCACTTCGACCCGATGCGCGATCAGAGATGTCTTGGCGCTGCGGAGGCGTTGGTCCAGATAGCTGTATTGGAACAGCCATTTTTGAGGCAGGGGCAGCGCAAAAATGTAGCGACTGCCATCGGCGGCGGCGTGAAACCACCAAAGATCGCCATTAACGCTTCCGAGCTGCGAGGTCGGAGCCAGCACCTGGCGCACCCAGCCTACCTGGGGAAACCATTTGCGGGTGCGGCTGCCGATGAAGATTTGCAGCTCGCCCCCCTTTTCCTGGGTATCGCGGTTGGTGTGGCGTTGGGCCTTGATCTCAAAGGGAATCACGTCGCCGCTGGTGATGGCGATTCCGTAGGTCATCAGGGAGAACTTCGTCGCCTGATCTGGATATTCGGAATTGGGGAGTGGATTCTGGCGACGGAATTTCAGCAAGTCCTCTTGCCGCGCTTTGAGGCTCCAAGGGCCACCAAAGAAAGTTAACGAGGCCGCCCCAGCGGAGAATTTTGCAATGCCTTGAATGGCGGTGATATTGACACGACCGCCCTCTAGCAACCTCACGTCCCCGGCCGTGGCGCGGATTCCGAGTTCTTCAATATTTGCCTCGGGGGTGCGGAAAAAGACGCGCCCAAAGCCACCGATGACCCGCAGATCTGGATCCCAGAGGCTCTCGGTGGAGATCAGGCCGTTTTCCACCAGGCCGCCGTGCAGTTCACCGCCTCCCTTGGTTCCCATACCTTGAATCCTGAGGTCGGCGAGGTCCAGGCGCGTACCATTGCTGGGTTCGTTATCGAAACGCAGTAGGTTATTGCGATTGCCGTCGCTGCCCGCATAGTGGGCGGAACCGGCGCGGAACTGCACCCAGCCATCATCGGCGCCAATCTGCCAGCGCAGTCTCAGGCGGGACCGGTCCCGGATGATCGCGGGCTTGCCGGGCCCCCGATCAACGTCGTCATGCCAGCCATTCAATTCCCAAGTGGGAAGCCACCACTTTCGTTCGGGTTCTTTGAAGTAAGCGTCTTGAGCCACCTGGGCCACCTGGCCCACCAGGGCGCCAGGGATCAGCAGGAAGGCCAGGCTCCGGGATCGCATCAGTGCCTGCACATTATTTGATGTTCTCAAGGAGAGGCATTTCCAACTGCTTGTCCACGATAATGGTGTAGTCCGTGATTCCGTAGAAATCAATCTTGTGGGAATACTTCACGAAGGCTTTCACATTGCCGGCGTTGTCCACGAGTGTCTTTCGGATCTTGATGGCGCTGGGCGCCACGGCCTCGGGCACATCAATGCTTTGCTGCCGGATCTCAATGCGGATTTCCTTTTCCAGATCCTCTGAGGTGCGCCCTGCGGCCTGCTCGATCTTCCGTTGCACCAGGTCAATGATCTGGTTGTCCGCATAGTAGGCAGGCACGGCCTTGAGGGAGATACCGCCCACGATGATTAGGACCAATAGGCTGATGGAGCAACCCACCTTGCCTTCGCCGCGCTGGCTTTTCATCCGTTCGTTCATGGATTACCTCGGAAGAAATGTTCTGGGATTCAATTTTTCAGATCCTCGGCGGCTTGTTTGGCAATGGGCGCCACAAGGGGACCATCAGGGCCGAACAGGGTGGAGCCGGGCGATTTCTGGGCCTGAGTAAAAGCTTGGATCGCCTCCGGAATATACACGTTTCCGAGCTTGCTGAGGCAGATTCCGGTGTAGTAGTCCACGGTCCCTTGGCCCAGCCCCAATGCCGAGCCAGGTGTTGAGCCTGGGTTTGAGCCAGGACGCGCCCCCGCAGATACCTTGGCTTCTCGCAGCAGCTCTAGGGCTTTTTCAAAGCGGCGGAAATGCATCAGAGCAATGGCCTGATTGAGTTTGAGAAAGGCCGCCTCATCGCCTTTGGCCGCAATGCTACGCAGGCGAAGTTCTGACAAAACAAAGGGATAGCAGAGGCTCACCCCGTGCAGCGGAATTTCAAGAGGCTCCCGAACGACGGGCAAATTCAGACTGAGGCCGCTTTGCGTCAGGCTGAGGGTTTCTCCCTTTGCTTCCAGCACTATTTGGCGAAAAGCTAGCGCCGAGGTCACGGGCTTACCACCGGCGATCGTGATGGGTTTGAGAACCTGAACGCCCAGTTTCGCAGCGTTTGCAGCGTCACCAGCGTTCAGCACCACCGGCCCAGATTCACCCGGCAGATCCGCCACCACTAGCCCCACACTGGGTTCCCAGAGTGCAGGCTGAGTGTTAAGTCGGGTCACGAAGTCCGCAATTGGGTCTTCATCGAGTGCCTTGATGGGGAGGCGTTCTTCTTCTCCTTCGGAAGTACTGAGGATCAGGTCCACGGGATAGCCTTGGCGATCCTTGGCAAATTGGAGACTGAGGAAAAGTTCAGCTTCTTTGGTGGCCTTGAGACGGGTCATGGCCTCCGCTGAGCTTTCGCCATCTTTCGGCTTGAGGAATGCGACTTCTTTTAGGCGCTCTCCCAAAACGGAAAGTTGGGCCAGGAGCCGGGCTCTCCCAGGAAAATCATCGCTGCCATCCAACCCCACGTAGGCCATTCGGGGCTTGGGTTTTGCGGTGAGGGTGACGGCTTTGTTTTCGGGAATTTCCACGCGCTGGGAAAAACCGCCGACGGGATATTTTACCACCAGATCGTAGGTGCCCGCACAGATTGAAACATCTTTGAGCGGCAGCGGTCCAAAGCTCTGACCCGATAGAAAGAGCTCCCCGCCAGGCCAAGCAGAACTCAAAGTCAGAGTTCCCCGCGAAGGATCCATCTTGATGGCCTCTAGTATGTGATCGGCGTAGGGCGTGGTGAAGGATTCGTCCAGCTCCACGCGCTTGGGACGGAAGCAGGCGGA
This sequence comes from Holophagaceae bacterium, assembly GCA_043784905.1. GTDB lineage: Bacteria > Acidobacteriota > Holophagae > Holophagales > Holophagaceae > JANXPB01. The sequence continues at coordinate 4,085 of JAYVXV010000254.1, forward strand.
TTTTAATTCGAGGATGTGCTTGCCAACCTTGAGATCCGAAACCACGAAGGGCCCGGAAAGGTCCTCCACCTTCACACCGGCCTTGTCTGCGATCGCCTTCGCATCCAAGGGAGCCTGCCCCG
>JAYVXV010000255.1:0-4192 GCA_043784905.1 Holophagaceae bacterium
GGCTTGCCCTTGGTGAGGATGGAATCCATGCGGGCTTGAGTCTTCTCATAACCGCAGAGGCGGGCGAAGGCCTGGCGCTCCAGTTCGAGGATGCGTTCCTCGGTGATTTCCTGCACCGGGCTCACATCGCCGCCACAGAGGATGTGCGCCAGCTCGCCCATGATGATGGCGTCGTGTTCCGACGCCAGACCCTGAAGCTGAAAGTCCTTCACAGCGCTCTGGAGGGCCGCCACGCCACCCAAACCGGGCAGTTTGAAGGTACGCGCCTGAACAGGCTTGAAATCCGCCGCCATCTTCAGGACTTCTTGTTTGGCCTCGTTTAACAAAAAGGCTTTGTTCATGACACGGCGATCGGTGCGACGCAGATAGCCATTGCGCTGGGCATCGTCGAAACTCGTGTTCACGTTGGCGGTGCCGATGAAATGGAAGGCAGCCTTGATCTTGGGCATGGGACCCAATTCGCCCTTGGCATTCAGAGCCTCTTCCATGCGCATGAGCATCTGCAAACATCCGCCTCCGGCGGGGATGACACCCACGCCAACTTCCACCAGGCCAATGTAAAGCTCCGCGTGGCCCACCACGCGCTGGCAGGCCATGCTCAACTCGCAGCCGCCTCCGAGCGCAAGATTGAAGGGCGCCGCAACGGTCGGGAACGGCGCGTAGGTAAGCATCCGCGCCGCGTATTGCAAGCGCCTAGAGGCCTCTTCGATTAGATCGAAATGCTTGTCCTTGGCGGCATTCAGCACAAAGACCAGGTTGGCGCCGGCACTGAAGTGCTGGCCCTGGTTGCCCAGCACCAGCCCTTTGAACTTGCCTGGAATGTGCTTCTGCAATGCGTCTTCCATGAGCATCACGATGCCGTCATCCAGGGCGTTCATCTTGGTGCGGAATTGCAGGCAGGCCACGTCGTCGCCGATATCAATGAGCTGGGCCGACGAATTCTCGGCGATAACTTTGCCACGCCCGATCTCGCGCTTGAGGATGATGACTTTTTTGTCTTCAAGGATGGGCACGTACTGGAGCGTGGTCGGATCCAGTTGCGCCGACGGCACGCCATATTCCCAGACATAGAAATTCTTGATGCCCTTGGCGAGCATCTTCCGCACGAGATCGGGAACCGGCAGCTCCTCAAAATCCATGCGGGCCACCACGCGCTCGACTCCCAAGGTGTCCCACAGCTCGAAGGGCCCTAAATCAAAGGCGAAGCCATTCTTGATGGCATTGTCTACGTTCACCGGCAGGTCCGTCACTTCGCCCAGACGGTTCACAGCGTAGGTGAGGTTCGGCGCGATGCAGCGCCAGGCCAGCTTTCCAGCCTCAGAGTCGCTGGTGAGCAACGTCTGCACGCGCTCCGCAGGGTCATCAATTCCTTTCAATTCCTTGAGAATGGGCCAATCTTTTTTGATCTGGGGCCGATACTCGCGGGTCGCGGGATCCAGCGCGAGAAAGGTCTTTTTACCCTTCTCATCCTTCTCGCCTTTTTTGAAGAAGCCGCCCTGGGTCTTATTCCCCAACAGCTTGTTATCCAGCATCCACTGGAGAAAATCCGGGCGCTTGAAGGTGTCGTGAGCTTCGTCGTTGGGGCATAGGTCGTACACGTTTTTCGCGGTGGCTGACATGATGTCCACGCCCGCCAGATCCGCAGTTCGAAACGAGGCGGATTTGGCGCGGGCCGCGGCCTCGCCCAGCACCGAATCAATGACCTCGAAGGGAATGTGTTCCGCCAGCGCCAGGTTCAACACCGACATAATGCCGTGGATGCCGATACGGTTGCCGATGAAAGTGGGGGAATCAAAAGCGGGCACCACTTCCTTGCCAAGTTTGTCCTCTAGCCACCTGCGAAATTCTGCCGCAGCGGATTCACTCACGCCGGGGCCCTTCACGAATTCCAGCAGACGCAGGTAGCGCACCGGATTGAAGAAATGCGTGATGACGAAATGGTCCTGGAAGCCTGCCGAGCGACCTTCCACCAGCAGCTTCAACGGAATGCCCGAAGTGTTGGAACTGATCCAGGCGCCCGGTTTCAGATGCGTCTCCAAACGTGCGAAGAGATCACGCTTGACCTGGAGATCCTCTTTCACGACCTCCACCACCCAATCACAATCGGCCAGGCGATCCAGATGGTCCCGAAGATTGCCGGGCCGAATTTTCTTCAAGAATGACTCGTGCATCATCAGCGCCGGCTTACTTTTGCGCAGCCCCGCGATGGCGGCTTCAGCCAATTTATCGGGCGCAGCCTCATCAATGACGATGTCCAGCAACTCCACCGAACAGCCCGCCGAAGCCACATGAGCCGCGATCCCGCTGCCCATCACCCCCGAACCCAGTACCGCTATTTTTTTGATGTCCATGAATGACCTCTCTAATCCACAGATTCTTGAGAAACTTGAGAAAAAGATATATCCACAGATTCCACAGATTCCACAGATTCAAAAACCGTATTCGATTCACTCACCATTCGTTTGGCCTCCAGGGATCGTCCTCCAAAGTTCAGGAGAAGCCCCACTGGAAGCTGCGAGGCTTTCAGGTAGTTCAGAATCTGCGAATCTTCAACTGAACCAAGTTTTGAAATGGCTTTCAACTCGACGAGGACCCGGTCGAAACAAATGAAATCCACACGATAGCCAACGGTCAATGTTGCCTCTTTGTAGCGCACCGGAATGGACATTTCTCTCTGGAATGAAACACCTCGCAACGCGAATTCCATGGCCAATGCCTCTTGATAGACAGCTTCGAGAAAACCGCACCCCAAAACGCGGTGAACCTCCATCGCGGCTCCAATAATCGCGTAGGTCTGCGGATCCTTAGCGTTCACATGCGCCTCGATTGTTGAAATCTGTGTGAATCGGTGAAATCTGTGGATTAAAGCTTTTCGATCACGGTCGCGATGCCCTGGCCGCCGCCGATGCACATGGTGGCAAGGCCGTAGCGGCCGCCGCTGTCTTCGAGACGATGGAGCAGGGTCGTCAGGATGCGGGCACCACTGCATCCGAGCGGGTGACCGATGGCGATGGCGCCGCCCCAGGCGTTAACTTTGGAAGGATCAAAGCCGCCTTCGCGGATGACGGCGATGCTTTGGGCGGCGAAAGCCTCGTTCAATTCAATGGCGTCAAGCTGATCCATGGTGATGCCCACACGGCCTAGAACCTTTCGTGTGGCGGGTACTGGACCAATGCCCATGCGGTCCGGCGCCACGCCCGCCACGGCGCCGCCCAGGATTCGCGCGCGCGGTTTCAAGCCTGCGGCTTTGGCGGCCTCTTCTTCCATGATGAGCAGGAAAGCCGCGCCGTCCGTGAGTGGCGAGCTATTGCCCGCGGTCACGTTGCCATCTTGCAAGAACACGGGTTTCAATCCGCCGAGGATTTCGATGGACGTGTCGGCGCGAACGCATTCATCCCTTTCCACCCGCACTTCTTTTCCATCCAACCCCTTGGTGGTAAAGGACACGCTTTCCTTGGCGTACTTGCCATCCGCCCAGGCCTTGGCGCCTTTCTGGTGGCTGTTGTACGCGAATTCGTCCTGCTCGCGGCGCGTGATGCTGTAATCCTTCGCCAGGTTTTCAGCGGTGATGCCCATGGAGCAATAGGCCTGGGGAAAGTGCTCCGCCAGCCAGGGATCCAAGCTCGGGTTAAAGCCGCCCATGGGCACCTTGGACATAGATTCGATGCCCCCCGCCAGAAAAATATCTCCGGCCTGAGCGAGAATGGCGCGCGCCGCCATGAGCACCGTCTCCTGGCTGGAACCGCAGAAGCGATTCACCGTGGTGCCGCCTGCGGTGATGGGCAGGCCTGCGCGGAAAGCCACCAGCCGTGCCAGGTTCATACCCTGCTCGCCTTCGGGCATGGCGCACCCCACGATGACGTCCTCCAACCCACTCCAGTCTTGCAAGATCGGCTTGATGGCCTCAATCACCACCGCGCCGAGCGTCTCCGGGCGCGTGGCGGCGGTGCTGCCTTTAATAGCGCGGCCGATGGGGGTGCGCTTGGCTTCAACGATGACGGCGGATCGCATGACAGACATGGTGGGCTCCTGGATGCTCGATGCCGTGAGACTAGCACCGGGAGCCCCACCCATTCACTGCTTACCCTCGGTCTAAACCCGGATTTTGCAGTTGTCATTGTTCCAGGCCCCTTCAGGCCTCGGGCATCAGACCTCGTTGTTGTGAGTCGCTTCGCATACATATGTGCAAGAT
>JAYVXV010000256.1:0-4180 GCA_043784905.1 Holophagaceae bacterium
ACGACTCGACCCAGAAACCCCAAGGGGGATTGGAAAGTAATCACATCCTTCATGAGGGTGCCGCCGGGGATTTGATCGAAGTAATGATCGTGCACGAAGGCGTGAAAGGCGCCCTTGACCATGGAATCTTGAAAATAACGAGGCGGATCAAAGGCCGTAATTTTTGAAGTGAACCGTTGGCGCACTCCAAAATGCCGAGCCTCCCAAGTGACCTGTTCGCCCATTTCAATCAACCCCGTGGTCCTACCAGCCACGGCCTTCTCGCCCGTGTGAGCCATAGAGGACACATGCAAATCAAGATTCCTGGATGCATCAAAACATTGAGCCGGAGTCGCGTTTAGTTTCGTGGTCAGGGTGAGGGTGGGCATCGGGAGATTGTGTCCTTTCATCCGATCTTTCCCCAGCCTATTTGATGGCGATGACCATCGAATCAGGCCCTACCAAGTGCTCCACTCGCATCGTTGTGAAACCAGCCTCTTTCATCCAGGCGGAACAGTCACTGCCGGTGTAGTCGAAGCCGCCCGGTGTTTCGATGAGCATATTCAAGCTCATCATCAATCCGAAGGCGTTTTTCGACCGGTCATCGTCAATGATGGCTTCATAGACGACGAGCGCGCCGCCAACAGGCACGGCGTCAAAGGCCTTTTTGATGAGCATTTTTTTCGTGGGGAGATCCCAATCATGCAGGATATGTCCCATCAGCACGACATCGGCCTTCGGAAGGTCTTGTTTGAAAAAGTCGCCAGGCTGAAAGGTAAGGCGGTCCGTGACACCAGCGGTCGCGGCGTATGCTTTGAAAATCGGCGCCACTTCCGGCAGGTCGAACCCGGCACCTTGCAGATGTGGATTGGCCAGCGCGATTTGCACCGCAAGATCCCCTTGCGCGGCGCCGACATCCACAAAGGTCCGGTAATCTTTCCACGGGAAGGCGTGGGCGATGGTCAGGTTGGCACCATGGCTGATACCGGTCATGGCGCCGAGGAACTCTTTCAAGCGAGCGGGCTCAGCGTAGAGTGTTTCAAAAAGACCAGGAGCACCCGTCCTTAGTTCGTTTTGCGGCATTCCGGTACGAAGCGCCTCGGTGAGATGACCCCAGTATGGATAGAGGCGAGAATTGGCCATCTCGAGAATGCCACCCACATAGGAGGGTTTCTTTCGATCGAGGAAGAGGTCCGTCTCGGGCGTGTTAGCGTAAAGGTCGGCGTTACGTTCCAAGAAGCCAAGCGCCACCAGCGCATCGAGAAAGTCGCATGCTGAGCGAGGGTGCAGGCCAAGGCGTTCGCTGAGCGAATCGAAGGACTCGGGGCCCTGCGACAGCTCGGTGAAAACACCCATTTCGATGGCACTCAAGAGTGTCTTCGAAGCCCAAAACGCCAACCCTGTTTGTAGGATTTTTTCCGGATTCAAGTGTCCGCTCATCCCAGTCTCCTTGGCTGAAATTACATTCCAATATGAATTGGGAAATGGACCGCAGACAACCCTATAGCACATACTCCTCGAAGAAATCCAGGTCCGTGGCGAAGCTTTCTTTGATCTGGGCCAGGGAGAGCAGGGCCAGCAGGATGACGGCGCTGCCCAGGAGATAGGCGGCGTTGAGGAGGCCGAAATGGGTCTTTAGGAAGATGAACACCAGGGTCATGGGCGTCACAGAGCCACGCACGAAATTGGGCACGGTGGTGGTGACAGTGGAGCGCAAGTTGGTGCCGAATTGTTCGCTGGCCAGGGTCACCAGCACCGCCCAGTAGCCGAAGGTGAAGCCCAGCGCCATGCACACGTAGTAGAGGGTCGCGGCGCTGCGCCCGTGCAGGTTCAGGAAGATGAAGACCGCGATGAGCGCCAGGATCAGGAAGACCGCCACGGCCTTGCGGCGGCTCTTCAATCGTTGGCTCAGCAGCCCCGACGCGAGATCCCCCAGGGCGCCGCCGCCGTAGCACCAGGCCACCGCGAGGCCCCCCGTGACGACGCCCTGCACGCCAAGAACCCGCGCGAATTCTTCGGCGTTGAAGACCAGGATGCCCACCACGAACCAGACCGGTACGCCCGTGAGGATGCAGGCGAGGTAGCGCAGGAAGCGCTCCCTGGAGGTGAACAGCATGAATAAATTTCCACGGGAAACGGTTGTGGCTTCCGCCGCCTTGAACATCCCGCTTTCCGCCACGCCGATGCGCAGGAGCAGCAGCGCCAGCCCCAATCCCCCGCCCACCAGGTAGGCGATCTTCCAGGTGAAGAATTTTCCCACGGCCCCCGCCACCACCGCGCCGGTGACACCCACGCTGGCGACGATGGTGGTGCCGTAGCCCCGCAAATGGGTGGGCAGCGTCTCGCTCACCAAGGTGATGGCCGCGCCCAATTCGCCCGCCAGCCCCAATCCCGCGATGAAGCGTAAGCCCATGTACATGGGAATGCTGGTGACGAAGGCGTTGGCGAGGTTGGCCAGCGAATAGAGCGCGATGCTGCCGAAAAGCACCGAGAGTCGCCCCTTGCGGTCCCCCAGGATGCCCCACAGCAGCCCACCCAGCAGCATCCCGTTCATCTGCCAGCTCAGCAGGCGTCCGCCCACCTCCAGTAGCTGTTCCGGCGGCACACCCAAAGCTTTCAAACTCGGTGTCCGCACGATGGGAAAGAGCAGCAGATCAAAAATATCAACAAAGTAGCCCAGCGCTCCGACGATGACGGTGGCATTGAGCACTTGGCGAAGCGTGGAACGACTCTCAGAATGCGGCGTCATGGATCGTCTCGGGGAATTCGATATTGGAACATGGGGTGTTGCGGAGTGAGGTACGAGGTGTGAGGCATGAGTGGGAACGGAGGCGGCCAAAGGCCGCACTAAACATCAAAACGGCGCCGAAGGCGCCGCTCGAAATTGAACCTCGCACCTCATACCTCATACCTCGTACCTCACATCCTGTCCGCCGCCAAGCGTGCCAGTTGTTCCAGTTGGGCGGCGGTGAAGTTGGCTGCGCCGCCTTTCTTCCAGCCCATGGACTGGAGCCACACGCCGGTGTTGCCTTTGCGAAAGAAAACGTAGCTGATGAACTCGCCTTTTTTGGATCGGAACGCTTCGTTACCCACACCCGTCGCAACCTCGCCTTTGGCGCCGTATTGCTTTTTCCAGAAATCAAAGGTGGAGAGGGGCTGAATCATCACCATCAGCACCAGTTTATTGTCCGCACCGGCGAAATTCAGCTCACCGCCCGCGCCCGTAGATTGATTTTTGGGAACGGCGTGAAGCCCCGTCTGGGCGCCGACTTTCTCCACATCCGCCACCTTCAGAAGTTCGGGCGAAGCGGCATTCAGGAAGGTAACGGTGGCCAAGGCCATGAGCATTCGCATGGATGATCTCCTAAAAAATGTGATGCCGAACTCTACTTGATGACCAGCCGTCCAACAAGGCTATGGGCTGATATTGAGGCGGCCAAAGGCCGCACTAAATATCAAAACGGCGCCCGAAGGCGCCGCTCAAATTGAACCTCATACCTCAACCCTCGTACCTCACCACCTCAAAAATGGGTCATGGCATCCAAGGTCGCGATGGCGTCGCTGTGTACCAGTTCTGCTTCCATCCACTTGTGGGCGCCTTCGAGCACTTGGGTGCTGACCTTGAGCTTTAGGGCGTCGGCGTTGTGCCAAAGGTCGTGGAACTTACCGTTGATGCGCTTCTTCATGTTCTCGCAGAAGAGATCGGCGAGATCAGCGGCCTGGGATGCGTAAGGCGCGTTGGCTTTCTTGAGATCCTGCGCGTAGAGCACGGTGGCGCACATGGCGAAGAGATCTGCACCGATTTCTACGCCACGAAACAACGTCGCTTGCTTACGTTCCAGCTTGGGCCCGTTGAGCACCATCTTGTGAAACAGAGCGCGGCTGAGCTTGCGGGTGTTGCGCTCGGCGTAGCGGAGATGCTTGCCAAGAGCGCCATAGGCAGTGTGTTTGAAAGGGGTCAGCAGGCCGAACCAGCGGCTGGGATACCAGCCTGCATAAAACAGGGCCGCCTTAGGTAGGGCTTTCAATTTGGTGCCAAGGCTATTCTTTGGATTCACCACCTCGAAGGCCTTGGACAGATGCGTATCCAGGGCTTCGCGGGCAATGAAGAGGCGCATGATTTCAGAGCTGCCTTCAAAGATCATGTTGATGCGGAAATCGCGCATCATGCGCTCGATGGGAATGGGCACATCGCCGCGCG
>JAYVXV010000257.1:0-4168 GCA_043784905.1 Holophagaceae bacterium
GTCCGAGGCCGTGCTGGCAAGGAGCTTCCCGATGACCTTACCGGTCCAAGGGCTGCGGATCTCAGCACTCGGGCCCGAACCTGGAACCCAAGCGCCGCCCAAAAAATTTCGGGCTTCCAAAACACGGTCGGAAAATTGGAGATAGTCCATGGGGTGTCCTGTGGTCATCAGAAAACTATACGGAAAAGGGAAGAGATTGCGGGATTCAGGCGAAAGAGCGCCGTCCCGTAACTTGCACCCGGCTGGCTGCGCACGCGATTTCCGCTGCGCGGAACCGTCTACGGACGCTCTCGCGTCCTTCGCCTACCGCTACCTGCGCGCCATCCGTAACCACCACAAAAAGAGCGCCCTAAGGCGCTCTTTTTGTGGTGGTTCCTCAGGGACTCGAACCCTGGACCCGCTGATTAAGAGTCAAGTGGCGTTTTCGCCTTGTTAGGCCTTCCCTTCGCGTTTACCCTCTGAATTGCAGAAAACGAAGGAGGCGATGTGAACATCAATCGAAACGCCATGTAAGCCTGGCGCCCCGCGTGTGCCGATGCACACGGGCAGGGGCACGGGAAGGCTGGTTCGTCGCATTGCTGCGAGGCCCCGAACTTGACGTTCCCATGACATAACTCCGCGCGGCTGCATGGTGCAGCGCCGGGAATCTGATTCATTCCAGGGTGAAAACGCCCTGGAATTCGTCTGCCCGCAGGTAAGCGGGCGGGGGGGAACTGTGAACGAAATTGGACCGTTTTTACCTTTTCTTGCGGGCGTCGTGTTCTCGCTTGCCTTGGTGGTGGTGGCCGAGGTTTTGATTACCAGGCGGGATACCAAGCGCCTTCAGCGACCGGAATCGCCGCGCATCACGCAACCGAAACTAGACCTAGCCCATCGCATTGATGCGTCCATGCGCGATACCGAACCCGAATCTTTGGGCGACACACTGCCCAGTTCTGTTGAGGTGCGCTGATGCATTTACTCATCAACTGCCTGGCAATTTTGGGCGGCGCGCACGCGCTGGTCAAATTTTACGACTGGTCGCATGACTTCTACCAAAAGAGGACGGGCCGCTTTACCAGTCCAACCCGAGATTCCGCGAAGGCGCAGCTTCGCATGGAGGTGCTGACCATTTTCGGTCGCGCCCATATCGAGGTTTCCGATTTCGACATGCAGGGCTGGGACCGTTTTGTGGATCAAGTGGTGGACGCAACGAAGGAAGAAATCACTGCCGAATGGGGTGAGTGATGACGCCCGCTGCTCCCCTTTTGGTTCCACCGCAGGGCGAACGGGTTTACACCGCAGGCCCCTACAATTCGCTCAACTGGAGTAGCACTGGCCAGAACATCGCCCGCGCGCAAGAACAAGCGCAGCGGGTGCGAGAACTGGGCTTTATCCCCGTGTGTCCGCACGTCGCAGTCTTTCCCGGCACGACAGATGAAGAATCTGCGATGGCCGAATGTTTCTCCCATCTGGAAACGTGCCACGCCCTTGTGATGTTGGACGATGCGCAATTCAGCGAGGGCTCGAAGCGTGAGGAAGCCTTCGCCCGCGCACGCGGAATCGTGGTGTTCGACAGCGTGGATGCGTTGGCCGCGATGAAAGCGGACGGATTGCCCGTCACAAACGCGGGCTTAGTTCGGCTGCTATGGTTCCACCTGGCCGAAGTCATCGCGCGGCATCAGGCGGCAGGAATGCCTGCACCAGCGCAAATTCAAGGCCTTTGGTATCGGCGATTCGGCGGCACGTTTGAAGTCTGGCTGAATGCTCACGAAGTCCCCGTCCAAGCGAATCACGGCCCCGCCTGCCCTCCCGCGCATCTCCTGATTGAACACATGGGCGGATGGATCGCCACGATAGGCCAAGGCGGCTTTGGCATTCGCGAGGATTCGCAAGCCAAGTTCCGCGACTTCGTGAAAGCCGTTCGGGATGACGCGCGGCGCGGAAACGTGGTGACGCCATGACGGCGCGCCTGCGAAACATCAACGTGACAGGGACCTATCTCTCCATTAACGCCCTTGAAAAAATGCACGATGGCGGAGACGAAAAAGTGTCTTTGTTCCTCGCGATTGAAACCGAAGAGCAATGCAAATTTGTTGTCCACCACCTGCGGGATGCAGCCAATCAGATCGAACGCGCCGGGGGTCACTGATGGCCGACTTTATATGGACGTTCCTCAAAATACTTTCAGTCCTTGCATCGTTGGCAGCCGTCGTCATCGCTACAGGCGGCTTGGTCCTAAAGTACGGCAGGAAGATGGGCAACGGCACAGCCCTCTTGATCCTTATCGCCTTTCTATCCCTGACTCTCGCGATGCTCATCTCCCTGATGCGGTGGCTATGATGCGCCTTGCCGACCGCGAAAAGTATTTCCAACGCCAACGCGGCGTTGTCACCCATGCAGACCTAGCGCAAGACCGGAAGGCCGAAGCCGCCTCCGAAAAGCGCAAGGTATCCGAAACCAAGAAACAAGCGAAGGAGGCCGCGAAAGGCGCGGCGCTCTTTGAGGAGATCTCGTGATGACGTTTTCAGACGACGCGCGCCTTATCACGGCGGCGATTTTGATGGTGCAGGCCAGGGAGATTAACAAAGGCCCATCCAGACCCACAGGGGCTGAACTCGCATGGTGTTCGATGCTCAATCTCGAAGACACGGGCCGAGGATTCGTGTTCGCCGGAAATAACCCGGAATCACAAGAGGCCAGGGACCTCTTGTTGATCAGACAACTGGCGCATCGCTTATGAACGCGGAAATCACCGCCCGAATCCTCGGCCCCAATCTTGTCCGGTTTTTTCTGGAGAGCTCATGACCATTTCAGCGCAACACCTTCGTACCGCCACTTGCTTGTGGTGTATGCAGGACGCCTGTTATGAGACAGGGAAACGCGGAGGAATTACGGTCTACCTCCCTGGGCTATTGCCCACGCAAGTTGCCCCTAACCTCTTAGACCTAATGCCGGACCACTTTCGCGTGACTCCAGACGATGTAGCCGATTTCTTTTGTAACGCCGCTGAATCCATTTCACAAAGCCACAAGGATTTCCCATTTCACGAAGAAACAGAACGCCTGAAAATCCTTCTAGAGGAAGCCCGAGCAACCAGTGACTCCCTTCGCGTATTACTGAAAGACAAAGACGTCACGAACGACGTCATCCACGGGCAGTCGCTGGATTTATTGAACGAACGCGACAAGCTGCGCGAAGAAATCGCGGAACTTCGTAAAGAAAGGCCTCTCGCCGATACACAACTCCGAACCCTTAACACCGTTTGGAGGATGGATGCATTGAAGCGCCTGGCGCCTTGGACTCGCCACACCCAAATGTGTATCGCAACCGCCGCAGGGCAGCTTCCTTCTATCTGCACTTGCGGCCTTTCGCGTGTCCGAATAGACCTCATCACCGCGCCGCCATCAGAGCTGGATGGTGGCCTATGAACGCCGAAATCACCGCCCGAATTCTTGGCCCCATCTGGTCAGGCTTTTTTCTTTCGCAGCTCATCATCAAGGAAGAAATCGCCAAGATGCAAGCGGGCGAAAACAAGCTGGACCTCCGCAGCTTTGGTGAGCTTCTGGATGCGGGCGAATACCTCCGCTATCGCGCCCAGGATTACGATTCGCTGGGCCTTCTCATCGCGTTGGGCCGCAAGCCGCACCTCTTCCCCTACCCTGTCGGCGGCGATCTTTCCGAGGCCTTCGCAGAGTGCATCCGAGCGCTCTTCGAGTTCCGCCCCGAGATTCGCAAGCGCGCCGATAAGGTCGGCATGGGCATGGACGGCCTCGAAAAACTGTGCCGCGACATTCAGCTTCAACAAGAGCGAGTCAAACGGCTACAAGAACGCGAACCCGCCGAGGCGTTTCGTCCCGTTTGTGATGCGTGACCGCTTCCGCGATTGATTTTCAGGTTCCAGACCTCGCCAGCGTTCCACCTTCGGAGCGCTGGCGATGGGCCATGCTTCAGGATTCACAGTCGCGACAGGCCCTTCTGGACGTTCCTGCGGAGGAGCCTCAAAGGGACTGCCCAGGCTGGACGCCGCCGCCCGCCGACTACATCACGGAAGAGGACCGCCTTCGCCGCGTTTCGCTTCACAGTGGCAAAGCCTATCGGCAAACGCAGCGCATTCACGAGGCCCAAAAGATCGCCCAAGCGATCCTTCAGGCTCGGCACATGAAGATCATTCAGGACGAATCCGGCG
>JAYVXV010000258.1:0-4136 GCA_043784905.1 Holophagaceae bacterium
TCACACCCGTTCCCATCCCGAACACGGCCGTTAAGACCCGGAGGGCCGATGATACTGCGCTTCTAAGCGTGGGAAAGTAGGTCGCTGCGACGTTAAAAACTAAGAGCCCCACACCATTCGTGTGGGGCTTTTTTTGTAGATTGATAAAAGGCGAACACATTCGGAAAGCAGCACCAGTGCTCAATGCTCAATTGCGCGTGTTGGCGTTACTCTGGATGAATCCGATGGGGCCTCCATGATCAAACACGTTTACTCCTTTGGCGCCGACCGCAACGAAGGCAACGCGTCAATGCGGGACTTGCTTGGGGGCAAGGGCTGTAACCTGGCGGAGATGGCGAGTCTCGATATTCCTGTACCGCCGGGTTTCACCATCACCACTGAGGTTTGCCAGCTCTATTATTCCGCCGGTCGCACCTTGCCGGATGATGTAGTGGCCCAAGCGATCGAATCGCTGAAGTGGTTGGAGGCCGCACGGGACTTGCGCTTTGGGGATTCAGAAAATCCGCTTTTGCTCTCGGTCCGCAGCGGCGCGCGGGTTTCCATGCCCGGCATGATGGATACGGTTTTGAATCTCGGGCTCAATGATAGGAGCGTCGAAGGACTGGCCAAAGCCAGCGGCAACAAACGTTTCGCTTGGGACAGCTATCGCCGCTTTATCACGATGTATAGCGACGTCGTCTTAAATGTTCACGGGAGTCTTTTTGAAAGTGAATTGGATCACCTAAAGGAGCGAACGGGCAAACATCTCGATCCCGATGTCACTGCCGATGAATGGAAGAGTCTCGTCCAGGCCTACAAAGAAATCGTTCGGGACGAGACGGGGAAACCTTTTCCTCAAGATCCAATGGAGCAACTCTGGGGCGCGGTTCGGGCGGTTTTCGAGAGTTGGAATACGCCGCGCGCCGTGACCTATCGCAGGCTCAATCGCTTCGCTGATGATTGGGGCACGGCGGTGAATGTGCAAAGTATGGTCTTTGGCAATATGGGCGAAGACTGCGGAACCGGTGTCGCGTTCACACGGGATCCGAGTACCGGCGAAAAGATTTTCTACGGCGAATACCTCATCAATGCTCAGGGCGAAGATGTGGTCGCGGGTACGCGAACGCCCCAGCCCATCACGAAACATCAGGCCACGGGCACTGGGTTCAAGAGCCTTGAAGAAGCCATGCCCGAAACCTTCCGGCAGCTTCTGGCAACGGCAAACCGCCTGGAGACGCACTTCCGAGATATGCAGGACATTGAATTTACCATCGAGCGTGGTCGCCTTTTTCTACTTCAGACGAGAACCGGCAAACGCACTGCTATGGCCGGCATCCGTATCGCGCTGGATCTTGTGGAAGAAGGTCTTATCGCGAAAGGCGCGGCGCTGCAGCGCATTGATGCGGATAGTCTGTCTCAACTCTTGGCGCCGGTCTTCGACAACAAAGAAAAAGAGCGGCTGCGCATGGAAGGCAAACTCCTGACGAAGGGTCTGAATGCCGGTCCTGGCGCAGCCACAGGCCGCATCGCGCTCAATGCTGAAGCCGCAGAGAGGTTGGCCCTTGAAGGGCCGGTGGTATTGGTGCGTGTGGAAACATCGCCAGAAGACATCTCGGGCATGATCGCGGCGCAGGGCATTCTCACGGCTCGGGGTGGTATGACCAGCCATGCGGCGGTGGTGGCGCGCGGCATGGGCAAACCTTGTGTGTGTGGCGCCTCGGCTTTGAATATTGACGAGAAGGCCGGAATCGTGAAAGTGGGGGATGTCGCGCTGAATGCAGGCCAGGACTGGATCTCCATTGACGGCTCTACGGGCGAAGTCTTTGCGGGCCGACTCAGTGCGCATCCTTCCGAAGTCAATCAGGTACTCGTAGACGGGCTATTAAAGCCCGAGGCGAGCGAGCTATACCAGCGCTTTGCCAAGGTGATGGAATGGAGCGCGGCCACGAAAAAAATGAAGGTTCGTACCAACGCCGATACGCCTCAAGATGCAGTGGTGGCGCGCGCTTTTGGTGCTGAGGGCATCGGCCTCTGCCGCACAGAACATATGTTTTTTGAAGGAGATCGAATTCAATCCGTCCGGGAAATGATCCTGGCTTCGGATGTGGAGGGAAGGCGTCGGGCCCTGGCCAAACTGCTGCCGATCCAACGAAGTGATTTTGAAGGCCTCTTCGCGGCGATGGATGGGTTGCCCGTGAACATTCGGCTGTTGGATCCCCCTCTGCACGAGTTCCTGCCCCATGACGAGACAGGTCAGGCGGAGATGGCGAAGGTCCTGGGCGTGAGCCTGGACGTGGTGAAACGAAGGGTGAACCAGTTGCATGAATTCAACCCGATGCTCGGCCACCGGGGTTGCAGATTGGGGATCACGTTTCCGGAAATCTATCGGATGCAAGTGCGCGCCATCGCAGAAGCCGCGTTAGAGGCGGCAGGAAAAGGCGTGAACGCGATTCCCGAAATCATGATTCCGCTGGTGGGCACCGTGCGAGAGTTGACTTATCTGAAAACCGAATTAATGGATGAAATCGCGCTGGTGAACAAGGAGCGCGGGACGAGCTTCAGCGCGCCTTTCGGGACCATGATCGAAGTACCCCGAGCCGCCATTACGGCCGACAAAATCGCGGCGGAAGCAGAGTTCTTTTCCTTCGGTACCAACGACCTCACCCAAATGGGGTTCGGGTTTTCCCGCGACGATTCGGGTTCCTTTCTGCCCGAATATGTAGGCAAGAAAATTCTCGATGACGATCCATTTCAAAGCCTGGATCAAGAGGGCATCGGCGAATTGGTGCGACTGGCCGTGGAGAAAGGCAATGCCGGTAGACCCGGCATCAAGACAGGCGTCTGCGGTGAGCACGGCGGCGACCCGCGCAGCGTGAAATTTTTCCATCGCGCAGGTCTCGATTACGTCAGCTGCTCGCCCTATCGAATACCCATTGCCATGTTGGCGGCAGCCCAGGCGGTCTTGGAAGAAGGATGAAACTATTGCTCGCGGCCTTCCCACCGGAATTGGGGAACCTGAAAGAAAACCCGCCCCCCGGCTGGGTCATCGAAACCACCGGCGTAGGTGTCTCGACTGCGGCCGCTCGCACCGCTTTTCTGCTGGAGCGTCAACACCCCGAGAAGGTGCTTTTCTTGGGTAGCTGCGGCGCCTATGACGAGCGTCTCCCCATCGGTACCGTGCTGTCGCCCAGTTTCGTGCTGGCCACTTCGGTGGATGAGGAACGGGGAGAGTCATACCGGCCCAGCCTTGAACCGGTCCGCTGGCTCTCGACCTGGAATTTGCCTTTTTCACACCATCCGGTGATCACGCCCCCGGCCATCACCCGCAGTGAAGATGGCGCCCGGTTGCTAGGCCGTCTCGGTCCCGCAGAGCATCTCGAATTGAACGGGGTTTTCGCGGCATGCAATGCCAAGGGCGTTCCGGTTGCGGCGGCGCTCATCGTCGTCAATCAAGTGGGGCCGCAGGCCCACGAACAATGGATGAAGAACCATCTCGAATTGGGTCACCGGCTCATCGAGGTAGTGAGGGCGTCGGGGTTGCTCGATATGGAATGAAAGTACTTGTTCCCGCGCTGTTTTTGACGCGCCATCCATCTTGCACTGACTCGATTATCAGGCCTTGCCCATCGCCGGTGACGAACACTGGGATGTGTTGCTGGGACAGTGTCTCGCGCACTTCTGGATGAGGATGCTCAAAGCGGTTGCGCCGTCCTGCGGTGACGATACTCAGGTCTGGAGCGAGGGCGCTGATCCAGCTTGGATCACTGGCACTTCGGCTGCCGTGATGACCCACCTTCAGCAACCGATGGTGGAGTCCGGGGCCCGGGTCTCCGAGGTCCATCATGTCCCGTTCTTGGATCTGCAAGGCATCTCCCATGAGCCACAGTTCGCGATCCATCCAGCGCACCCGAAGGACTGTGGACACCATATTGGCGTCGGTCAGGTCGAATGGCTTCGGCGGCCAGCGCACCGAAAATTCAGCACTACCGCGCCGCCATCCATCGCCTCGGCGAAGGGTCCCAGAAGTGTGATCCTCTGCGGGACGAAATAGCGCCCAAGGGTCGCTCGGATCGGCCATGACCGGAAGATCCACCGAGGCAAGGGGCCGCAATCGCGCGAGGGTGGCCCATCCGCCAGCGTGGTCGCTGTGGGGGTGT
>JAYVXV010000259.1:0-4126 GCA_043784905.1 Holophagaceae bacterium
CGAAATTATAGGTCGGCCGTTGTTCAGGAATAATCCATACATCAAGATTGTGAGACTGGCATTAAGAGCCCTTAGTGAATCGCCAACGCTTTTCTGGCAGTTCGGTTAGGGCTCTTGATACCCTTGGGCATAAGGGGCCGTAAATGAATCCCCAGAAAAGCACTGGTCATTCCTTAACGGCTCCTAAAATCGCTATGCGGGTTTTCGATGACGCGTTGATGCTTCCTGAAGCGCCCGTATCTTTGCGCGAACTGCGTTTTGCGGTAATAGATCTGGAAACCACTGGCGGCAGTCCCAAGCCTTTCTGGGATAAGAAAGAACGCTTCCATGAACCCTCAGAAATCACGGATGTTGGCATCGTAAAGATGTGTGGCTCCGTGATCGAAGGTCGCTTTGAAATGCTCGCATCCATCCAGGGCGATTATCCGCCACTCATTCAAAAACTCACGGGTATCACGCCTACAATGCTGTTGGAGGCAAACCCTTGGGAGCAAGTAGCACTAAGGCTTCCCGAAGAACTGGAAGGCCGGATTTGGGTGGCCCATCACGCACCTTTTGATGGATCTTTTCTCAAGGCCTGGTTGCCCCAAGGCCTGTGGCATCGACATCGGCTGATCTGCACCCGATTGCTCTCCAAGGCCCTGATTCCTGAAGCCAAGAGCTGCGCTTTGCATCAGCTTTGCCTGCTGCTCGATATCCAGAATCGGCGCGCCCATCGAGCCCTTCCCGATGCCGAAGCCACTTCGGAATTGATGCAGCATTTGCTCCAACGCGCCGAAGCAAGAGATCTGGATGCAACGTCATTCCTTCGTTTGGGCGAAGTGGCATGGGCGAAGCTGTGACCCGACTGGCCCAACACCTGGGCTCCAGGCACCAGGCTTCGGGCCATGGAATTTGGGGTTAACCCGGATTTTGCGTTTGTGCTCATGGTCAGAAGGCATCAGGCCTCTGGCTTCAGGCCTCGTTGTTGATTTTGCATGGGCCATCTTGCACACATGCATGCGATAGCGACCCACGACAACGAGGCCTGAAGCGGCCTGGAACAATGACAACTACAAAATCCGGGTTAACCGAGATTCATCCACCGAGAGCCCCGAGCCATTTTTTCATCTGCGTTCATCTGCGAAATCTGTGGTTTCTTTTGATCTTTTTCGATGCGAATGAATATCAGCTACGGGCGTCCGATGCCCCCCGCGATCCAATGCGCAAAGGTTGGATTTTTCGCTTCTAGTTCCACTTGAATTCGATGCCACTCTGGTTCTCTGTTGAGTTTGCGAAGCGATTCACGCCAGGGTGAAAACAGGGAATCTTGGAGATCCTTACCCCTTGAGGTCGCAGCCATCACGGCTTTGCGGGAAAGGGTGTTGACCGGTGCCGGCGTGATGAAAGCCAGGTCCCGAAGTCCGCCCTCCCAGAAAGCCGCACACCAATCCGCCAGGGGCCCCCACGCGGCCTCCGCCCGCAATCTCAAGCCCACGGCGTGGAGAATTTCAAACGAGAGGGGCCCCGCATCTTCGCTCCGCTTCCAAATACTAAGAGAGCGCAACAGCATGGCCGGTTGCGGATGGCTGGGATGCAGGGCCGCCCAGGTGACCCAGGCCTCCCATGCATGGGGGTCGTGAGGCCAGCGGCGCAGGTCGGCTTCTAACTCGGGAAGCATTCGCTGGGCGGCCGGTTGCCAAAGGAATTCCGCTGGAGTCCAGCCCTCCGAGCGGGAAATCGGCTCCCGCAAGGCTTTGGCATCTTCCAATAATTTCGCTTCCAGATTCAGGTCTGGCATCCGCTGCCGAAGCAACGCAAATCTTAGGCCCCGCGCCTCCAGGTGGTCGGGATAATTCCGAATGAACGCACTAATCTCTTCAAGGTAGGGCGTATCGAACTTACGAAGCCGATCCGCCAGGTCGGCATCACCGGGAAGCTCGGTTCCGCTGTCCAACACCTCGCCGCCGCGCAGCAACACCCAGCGCGGGCCTGCGGGCCAGGACTGATTGGCAACGGCGTGATTCTCAAGTGCGCTAAGCGGTGTCCAAATCAGCTCGCGCCCAGGATCCCATGCCTTTAGCGCGGCCGATTTTTTCAAGGATTCAAATTCTCGGCGCCAGGATGGATCACCCGCCAGCCCAAGATGCACTGGCCTGATTCCTGAAGGAGAAACATCCCTCGATCCCGGCTGCGCTAGAGCTTCTATAAACGAATTTCGGTTCATTTTTTCGGGGAGTTCGACAAGTGAAATCTGACGGGATACCTCGGGCCATTCGCCGCCCGCCAAGCCGTGAATTTCTGAGATCGCGTTGAGCGCTTCTTCATTCCGTTGCTCGTGCAAAAGCGCTTCCACCTTGAGCGCGCCCCAATCACCAAGGGCGCTTCGACGATAGGCTATCGGGTCCTCGGCGGTCATCAATCTGGGTGAAAATGCGCGGCTCAAACCTTCGCTCGCGACACGTTCCAAGCCCGACCAATCCTGGCTCCCCCGATAAAAGTTTCCTAAGGCCGACGCCGCTTGATAGGGCGGCCAAGGTTGTCGTGGTGCAGGCTGCAAAGAGGACAAAAGGGATGGTGGTGATTGAACTGAATCGTCTTGGGTGATCGTCGCAAAGCGTCCCCAGGCGTTCCAGAGATCCGGGTCACTGGGTCGCTGGCGCAGGGCCTTCTCCACCTGTTCTCGCATGGATTTAAACATGTCCCATAATGCTCTCGACCGGGCCAAGCGAGGGTCGTCCAGGGCTTTTAATAGGGCACCAAGGCCTTTCCACCGAGGCCAATCCTCGACCTCCGAAAAACCGCGCAAGGCGCTTGCTAGCGCAGCGAAAAGAGGATCATCGGAATCATCCAGTGGGGATGCTTCGCCTTTGCCCACAGGTATTTTTTTCGGTCGAACCTTATTCGCTTCTGCGGGCTCGCCACTGACCGCCACGGCCTCATCTTTCACCCATTGCGCCCAGGCTTCACCCTGCTCTGAATGTTCCCTCAGAAAATTCCCCAGCGATTCGGACCGCGACTGCCAACCCGTGTCGCGCATGGCTCGGATCAGGTCTGAGGGCTGGGGAAGATCGCTGCCATTGGCCACAAGTTCCCCCTTGAGGCCAAGCAGCGCCCAGTGCCGGTCCTCCCCCCAACCCTGGCGCGCCCATAGGCTCCTGGCCTCGTCATCATCCAAGGCTTCGATTTTAAATTCACCGCTAAAACCCAGGCGACGGATGGCATCGTCACTCATCCAAGTGCCTTGGAACTCCTCGTTCCGAGATACAAATGTGAAATGCGCCGACTGCCCCGGCCCCGCTTGGTGGGCCGCCACGAAGCGATCCCAAGCATTGGATGACTGCCCGTACAGGTGCGGCACGACCAGAAAAAGAATTGCGAGCGGAATCGATGAATTGAGGCGCATGGACATTCCTGAAAGTAACCCCATCATGCCCCAAAATTGGGCCGAATCAGGGCGTTCGAGTTCTCGGATTCGCCGATTCATCCAATCGTTTGGCAAGGCCTGGCTGGATGAATTCCAAATCCTGTTGGAGCTGCCTTAATGCTTCTTTGCGGTTCAGTTTCACCAAGGACTCGGCATAAGGGACCAATACCTGCTGAAAAGGAAAGGCCTGAACAAAGGCCCACATCCGCCCCTGGCGCCCATCTCCGGTGGCGGTGACGGGCGTCAGGAAGCGTGGAAGTTCTTCTTTCAGCCCACCCTCCCAGATGCCGCGATACCAAGCCGCGAGCCCCGCCCAATCCTCAAAGGACCGCAGCCTGCGCGCCACCACCATCATGGCCCTGGGATCCAAAGGCCCCGCCGACATCAGGTCCCTCCCCTTGCAAACGGTCAGAGAAGTCAATAGATCTGCGGCTTGAGGATGACTCGAGTGCACCTTAGACCAATCCACCCAGGCTCTCCAAAGACCTGCGTCATTGGGCCAGTGCCGGAGACGCGATTCCAATTCCGGCAGCACTTGCTTCGCGGCCGGTTCCCACAATTCGACCTTGGGTTTCCAGTCCTTCGAGTCCGCGAAACTACTGGAAAGGTTCGAAGCGTCTTACACCGCGAGGGCTTCCCATTCAGGGTTCGGGAGACGTTCCAACAGCGTTGCGAGCCTCAGGGCGCGAGCGTTGCCATCCCAGGTGGCATCAGGCACCT
>JAYVXV010000260.1:0-4104 GCA_043784905.1 Holophagaceae bacterium
GGGTCTTCCGCTTTTCCGTTGGCTTCATCCAAACACCAGATTTTGAGGGGGCGTCCCTACCTTTCTGGTGTTTAAAAAACGTCAAAGGTTCCCGTAAACCTGCGCCATTACTACGTCTATGCGAAAATCAGGACCGACCAACGAGGCCTGAGGCCAGAAGCCTGATCTCCTTGAGCACACCCGCGAAATCGGAGATGTAATGGAGCCAGGTCGCGCGGTCTTCTGCGTTGGAGATGACGCGAATCCGCGATAGGATGAAGGGTTCGGAGTTTTCATGAATGGGTTTCTTCTCACGCTTCACATCGTGCTCAGCATCGTGCTGGTGTCCGTGATCCTGCTTCAGCCCGGTTCCAAGGGCGGCGGGCTGGGTTCGGCCCTCGGCGGCGGCGGCGCCAATTCAGCTTTCGGCGCCCAGGGCGCAGCGCCCATCCTCGCGAAGATCACCTACTACGTCGCCGCCGGTTTTCTGGCCACGTCCCTGGTCATCGAAATCTTGGTAGCGAAACAGAACCGATCGGTGTTGGACAAACTTCCCGATGTAAAACCCGCCACTCAAAAAATTGATTCCACCCCAAAAAAGCCCATCCCTCCAGCGACTTCGACGCCCTCTGCGCCCACGGGCACCGCGCCCGCCCAGAAGTAGCCCGAGAAGTAGCATTGACGCCATCCTCCGAGGATGGCATCCTGGAAGTTCACGTAAGCCCGCGTGGTGAAACTGGTAGACACGCCATCTTGAGGTGGTGGTGGCCAAAAGCCGTAGCAGTTCGAGTCTGCTCGCGGGCACCAATCAAAAAGAGCGCCTTCAGGGCGCTCTTTTCGGTTATGAGGTATGAGGTATGAGGTATGAGGTAGGAAGCGATTCCACCACGCTACTGGCGCCACTTGGCGCTTGGTTTGAAACCCATCGCCGCGCCCTGCCCTGGCGGGATGAGGATTTGGAACGCGTCCACCCCAATCCCTATGCAGTGTTGGTATCGGAACTGATGTTGCAGCAGACCCAGGTCGCGACGGTCATTCCCTTTTTTGAGCGATGGCTGGCGCGATTTCCGGATTTGAAAAGTCTCGCCAGGGCCAGCGATGACGAGGTCCACAAGATGTGGGAAGGGCTTGGCTACTATCGCCGCGCTCGCCATTTGCAGGCCTCGGCAAAAAGGATCTCGGAGCATGGATGGCCGCAGGATTTCGAGGGCCTGATGCAGCTTCCAGGCCTCGGGCCTTACACCGCCGGAGCGGTGGCTTCCATCGCTTTTCAGTGGCCCGAGCCCGCCCTCGATGGCAATGCATTTCGCGTGTTGGCAAGGCTCCTGGGCATCGAGGGGGATCCCAAATCCCACGCGAAGGAATTGCGAGAGTGGCTTCGGCCTGCGTTAAAAAAACTTGGGCCTTCTCGCATCACCCAGGGGCTTATGGAGCTGGGCGCCACCGTATGTGTACCCACACCGAAATGCCCGCACTGTCCCTTGGCGGCTCATTGTGTGGCCCTTCAAATTCAAGCCACGAATCGAATCCCTCCCGTTGTAAAACACGCCCAACCCAAAGCATCAGAAATCTGGATCGTCGCAATGGAAGCGGAGGGGCGTTGGCTTCTGCGAGAACCCGCCGCGAAGGGCCTACTGGCCGGACTTTGGCGCTGGCCCGTGGTGGAAGGGGCCGCGATGGCGCAAGCATCTCTGACAAAAACATCAGCCACAACTGAATCCACCGCCGCCGATTCCATCATTCGATTTTCCTCAACGGAAGTCAGCAGTTGGCCCGGGTGGACTCAGGTATACACCCACCGGCGCGAACAAGTGACTCCCGTCCGCCTTCAGTTCTTGACGCCATTCAAGCCCCCGGAGGGGATGCGTTGGATCGAAACGGATGACCTGGATTCGCTGGCCCTAGGCAAGCGGGATCAGCGGTTGCGCGAATTATTGAAAACTGCGGGCTTAACACCGCTGGAATATTTTGAACCGGAGAAACTTTTAGCCCGGATTCTGCAATTGCCCCAAATGTAAAAAGGCTTCAGGCTTCAGGCTTCATTGTTGATTTTGGATGAGCATCTCCTAGATAGGTAGGCGAAGCGACCCACGACAACGACGCCTGAAACCTGATAACGAGAAGAGACCCATCATGTGCCAGCTTCGCGGATGAAATTCAGGCGGCCCGGCGACGGCCTCACGCCTTGGTGCCCAAGGGTATTAGGGGCCCTAATGTGATCTGCGCCGGACCGCCTGAATTTGCGGGTCTTCGACCCGCAGGCGCTACGCGCCTCGCGAAACGATTTCGAGCCGGAATCATGGGTGATGGAGCTTCGTGCTTTCTTGGTGTTCTTCGTGTCTTGGTGGTGAGTTTCTATCTTTTTGATCGCAACTTGGTGTGAGGCCTGATGCCCTATCAACCGCAAAATGCGGCGATAGATTTCATCAAAGACGATGCAGCCCCTTCGTCGTGATGCCAGCCTGAAGGACGGGCAATTCCATCGCAGCTAGGGCGGCTTGCGCCGCTTCACGCCGACCTTTCCGGACCACGAGAATGCAGCAGCCGCCTCCACCGGCGCCGCAGGGTTTCATCCCCGCGAACCAGCCTTCGCGCTTGCCGCGTTCCCGCACCGCGCGCATGGCGTCGGTCTCTACCGCAGGCGAGAGCTTGATTCTCGCGGCGCCTTCGCGTTCCAACAATTCGCCCACCGCCGCTGGGTCCGTGGGAACGGCGAGCGCCATATCCGCCGCGATTGAAGCGATCTCCGTGAGCGCTAAACGCGTGATACCGTCCCCTTCGATGAACCGTTTGTAGGCCTCCCAATTCGTGAGGCCCGAATGATGGGGTTGGCCCGTATAGAAGACCAGCAGGTCTTCTAGCAATTCTGGGTGCGGTGAGAGCCTTTCCCAGCGCGGTTGTGACCCCCAATGCAAAGCAAGGCAGCCCCCAAGCGCCGCTGGGTAGTAGTCCTGCCACCCGGTGGGAGTTTGCAACTCCTCGGCCTCCAGATCCCGCAACAGCGGCACCATACCCGCCAAATCGTCACCCGCTTCCTGGCCCGTCGCCAACCCCAGAAGCCCCACACCTAGACAACTGGAAGCCCCCAGGCCTGAGCCCTTCGGCACAGGGCTTTTTATGCGCAAACGATTGGGTTTTCGCGTTGAGGCATTGAGGACGCGCCAAACCCACGAGAGGCCTGCAGGCGCCAGGGGTGCTTCCACGGGCCAAACTTGATGTTGCATCGCGAGACCGAGATCCTCGCTTTCGACTTGATGGCCCGCGCCGCCAAAATCCGCGTCCAATTCGATCCAAAGATCAATGGCCGCATTGACCGTGCAACCGCCACCCATCAACGCGTAAATCGGCCACAAATCCAGCGTGCCGCCCGCAAAATCAATGCGCACCGGAACTCGCCAACGCTCCATCCCCAACGCATGTTCTGAGTCCTTCGGCCCGATCCGAATGTCAGTGACCAAGGCCGTCAGTACCCAAGATCAGTCAGTTCCTGCTGGGCGGTGCGGGCTTCAGGTGTGCCGGGGAATCCCTCCACCAGTTCTTTGAAAACGCGCAGAGCCGCCGGTTTGAGACCCTGCTTCAAGAGGCACTGCCCGCGCTTGAGCTTGGCGGGCAAGAACTGACTGGAGTTGGGGTGGTCCCGAAGAATGCGATCAAAGGCGCCCTGGGATTTGTCGTAATTTTTCTGGTTGTAGTAAGCCATGCCCAAAAAGAAAAGCGCGTCGGGACGTCGGACACTGTTGGGGAAAGAACGAAGGAAAAGCTCTAATCCTTCGGCCGCGATGGCGTAATTCCCACGGTTGTAATCCAGCACCGCGCTTCCGTAAGATTTCTCATCCTCGGCCGTGGTGGTGGGAGCAGTGGCGGCGGGTGTCGTGGTCGGAACCGTGCGGCTCATGTTCCCCATACGGTTGTTGATGACCTTGGTAGCGTCTGAGAGCTGGTGCAAGGTCTCTTGGAGATCAGCCCGATACTGGCGATCTTCGGTGCGGTAGTCCGCCGCATCCTTGCGATCCGCATCAGCCTTGCGGCTGTTCTCGTCCTGTTGCTGGCGAAGTTTGAAGACCTCGACTTTCAGTTCACCCGCTTCTCGTTCGACAGCCTTGAGGCGCTCTTCCGATTCACAAC
>JAYVXV010000261.1:0-4096 GCA_043784905.1 Holophagaceae bacterium
ATGCCCCAGATTCTGGTCCGCAACCTTTCTGAGCGTGCCCACAGCGCCTTGCGTCGGCAAGCGACCGAACACCGAAACTCACTGGAGGGGGAGGTGCGCGCGATCCTTGAGGCCGCTGCCCAACCACCAGATGAATTCGTTCTTCCGGCCATGGTGGCGCCCCAGCGCGGCGGCGGGAAAACCCTTGCCCAGCTTGTGTCCGATGGGCGCAGGTGATCTACCTCGACACGACCGCGATCGTCAAACTCCTGGTCGAAGAGGAGTTTTCTGACGAGCTCCGCAAGGCTGTTGGGGGACACCTCGTTCGCACCGTCTCCATCGCTTTCGTCGAAACCCTCTCGGCCTTAGCCCGAAAAGAAGAACTGTCTGAAAGCGAAAGGCTTTCGGCGACCCGAGAATTCCTGGCCTCCTGGCATCGCTTCAGGGCTATTTCTACGGATGGCGTTCTCGAAGCGGCGGGCATTCTCGCCAGAGCGCATCGGCTTCGCGGATTTGACGCGGTTCATCTGGCGGCGGCTCGGGACCTCGGGGCGCCCAGTTCCATCCATTTCGCGGTCTACGACAAGGACTTGGCGAAGGCCGCCAAAAAAGAAGGGTTTCAACTCATCACCAACCCAAAGTTCAAACTCAAATAGTCGGACTGCTCGATGCGCGGTTTGCTGAGTTCACGATTTCTTCGCCCGTGGATGCGCGGATTCATAGGTCTTTGAGAGCTGTTCGAGATCCAGATGCGTGTAGCGCTGAGTGGTGCTGAGGCTGGCATGGCCCAGGAGTTCCTGAATGGCGCGCAGGTCCATGCCCCTGGCCAGTAGGTGCGAGGCAAAACTGTGACGCAGGGCGTGCGGGCTGATGCGGGCCCTCAATGCGGCGTGCTCCACTGCCTTTTGCAACAGGGTGCGGACGCTCGTGGTGGTGAGCCGTCCACCCCGCACATTGATGAAAATTGCCGCCGTGGCTGGAAGAGATTTTTCAGCGAGATGGTCACGGCGGAATTGTAGGTACACCGCCAGGACTTCGGCGGCGCCCGGATGGAACGGCACAAGGCGCTCTTTATTGCCCTTGCCTAATACACGCAGCGTTCGCTGTTCGGTGAACACGTCTTGAAGATCCAGCCCCACCAATTCCGAAACCCGCAGCCCCGACGCATAGAGCAGCTCCAACATGCAGCGCAGGCGGGCGGATGGGAAATCCACGGCGGCGGGCAAGGCCAGTAAATCTGCGCTTTCGCCTTCGGTCAAAAAGGCCGGAAGTTTTGTCGCCTGTTTTGGATTCCGGAGGCCCGAGGCTGGATTCACCTTGATGCGTCCCGTATCCCAAAGCCAACGGAAAAAACCCCGTGCTGTGGAAAGAATGCGAGCCTGACTCGCCGGATCCAGTCCCCGCTCGCCGAGTTCCAGCGCAAAGCGGCGCAGGGTCCGCGGGCTCACCTCCCACCCCGCCCAATTCGCGTCCACGGCGTGAGCCAAAAGCTTTCCTAGGTCGCCGCCCTGAGCCCGCGCCGTGTGCGGGGAGACGCCTCGCGCACGCTGCTCCAGATGAAAGGCGGAAATAGCTTCGACCAAGGGTGACGAAGTCGGCGAGGACGAGGAAGATTCAAGGGCCATCCTGCTACCATGCCATCACCCAACCAGACTTGGAGCCACCTCAGGTGAATGAATCCGTCACAACCATCGGGGAACTGTTCTACGCGGCGCTCGGCCACAAGCTTCCCGACGCCCTGGCTTTCAAAAAGGACGGTCGCTACGTCCCCCTATCGAGCGACGAGGTTCAAACCTCCGTAGAACGCCTGGCTCTGGCCTTCTACGACCGAGGCCTGCGCTACGGCGAGCACGTGGCAATCTTGTCGGAAAATCGTCCAGAATGGGCCATCACGGATTACGCTTGCGCCATTTCAGGGCTCCCGTCCGTCACCATCTACGCCACGCTCATTGCGACCCAAGCGGCGTTCATCCTCAGCAATTCGCGCTCCAAATGGGTTATCTGCTCCAACCGGGAGCAACTTCAAAAGGTGCTGGACCAGTGGTCCACCATGCCCGCCCTGGAAGTGGCCGTTCTAATGGAAGGCGAAGCGCCTGAAATTCCAGGTCGCATGATCGTCTCCTGGGACCAGCTCATGAAAGAAGGCCAGGCCCAGGATTCGCGCCGTGCGAATGTGAAGCAATGGGCCCTGGAACGCAAACCCAGCGATCTGCTGACGCTCATCTACACCTCGGGCACCACCGCCGACCCCAAGGGCGCCATGCTCAGCCACGGCAACATCGTCTCCAACGTCCACGCCTCGCTGAAGGTCCTGCCCGTGCGTGAGAAGGACCGTTGCCTCTCCTTCCTGCCGCTCACCCACATCTTCGAGCGGATGGCTGGCCACTTTGTGATGCTGCACATGGGCGCGAGCATCTACTACGCCGAAAGCGTGAATGCGGTCGCGAACAATCTATTAGAAGTCCATCCCACGGTACTTTGCAGCGTGCCGCGCATTTACGAAAAAATCTTCGCGAAAGTGATGGATGGCGTCGCCGGATCCGGTGCCCTCAAGCGCCACCTTTTCCACTGGTCTTACGGCGTGGCGCAACAGGTCGTTCCCCTGCTCTACAACGGGAAAGAACCCGTCGGAATCTTGGGCCTCAAATACGCCATCGCCAAAAAACTGGTCTTCTCAAAGATCAAGGCCCGCACCGGCGGCACCATTCGGTTTGCGGTCTCCGGCGGCGCGCCTCTGATGCCCAAGGTGATGGAATTTTTCTGGGCCATCGGGCTGCCCATCCTCGAAGGCTATGGCCTCACGGAGACCAGCCCGGTCATCACCTCCAACCGCCTGGGCATGGTGGGGCCGGGCACCGTGGGAGTACCGCTCTATGACACTTGGGAGGGTATGGCCTACCTGAAAATTGCCGAAGACGGCGAGATCCTTTGCCACGGCCCCAACGTGATGCTCGGTTATTGGGATAACGATGCCGCCACGAAAGAAGCCATTGATGCGGAGGGCTACTTTCATACCGGCGACATTGGGGAACTGGATTCCATGGGTCGCCTGAAAATCACGGACCGCAAGAAGGAGCTCATCATCACCAGCGGAGGCAAGAAAGTCGCCCCACAGCCCATTGAGAATGAGCTCAAGACCGACAAATACGTGGCCCAGGCGGTGCTCATCGGCGACCAACGCAACTTTATCAGCGCCCTCATCGTGCCGAATTTTGACTCCCTAGAAAGGTGGGCGGGCTTCAGGAAACTCACCTACGCCAACCATCGGGAACTGGTGGAACAACCCATCGTCATGGCCAAGCTCATGAGCCGAATTGAGAAGGTCAATGTGACGTTGTCGAACTACGAACGCATCAAAAAAATCTCGATCCTGTCCGATGAGCTCACCGTCGAAAACGGTGCCCTTACCCCCAGCCTGAAGATCAAGCGCCGGGTCGTGAATCAGATGTTCGGCGGGCTCATCGAAGGTTTGTACGAAGTGCATAAAGGCGAATCGGAGGCCCATTAGGAGCCGTAACAAAAAACTGCCTACCCACGGATTCCACGGGTTCACACGGCCAAAAACCAGCCCCAAATTCCGCCGCTGAAAAACAGCCTCTCATCACTGTGATATTGCTTGTTTTACCTGGGTCATCTGTGAAATCTGCGGCCTCTGTTGGTTTCACACAAGGACTTGATGCGCCGCCTCTTGGCCGGGAGCACGCCTTTCAGAAAGCGGCAGGAAGGATGATCCAGGCCGCCGATGGCACAATGAAATGATGCGCGGACCTTTGACCCAGACTCGTGAACTCTTGGACATGATCAAGTTCGAGCACACCGTCTTCGCCCTTCCCTTCGCGTTCCTGGCGGCCCTGGTAGCGGCGCAGGGCCTTCCGCCGCTGCGCGTGATCCTGTGGATCCTGGTGGCTATGGTGGGCGCTCGCACTGCGGCCATGACCTTTAACCGGCTGGTGGATGAAGATGTGGACGCGGAAAACCCCCGCACATCTATGCGGGCCCTGCCCGCAGGTCGTGTACCCCGCTGGGCCGCGGTGCTCATGCTGGGCCTCGGCATCCTGCTCTTCGGCGTAGCCGCTGGCGCCTTAGGCCCGCTCTGCTGGAAACTCTCGCCCTTGGC
>JAYVXV010000262.1:0-12905 GCA_043784905.1 Holophagaceae bacterium
TTGGAACCAAAACCATCGCCGCCGATCTGCTGATTGAAGGTGGACGTGGTGCCGCTGCGCACGCGGGTGCCGTTGTCCTGGAATCCTCCGATGACCGCGTTGCGGTTGTTGAGGCTAGAGCCCACGGAGTAAATCAGGTGGCTGGCGATGCCGATGTTGAGATCTGAGGTCCAGGTGTTGCTGGCCACGCTAGTGCACTTGAAGATGCCGCCATCGGTACCGACGTAGATCGTGCCGTTCGCGTCAATGGCGCCCGCGTGAAAATCCGCGTGAACGTAGGGAAGGCTGAACTGAGCCAACCAGTTGGTCAGCTGCGAGAAGCTGGTGCCACCGGTAGTGGTCTTGGCGAGCAGGAGCTGCCCACCAAAGTAGGCGATGCTCGGATTGGTGGGGTCCACCATGATGACGTGGTTATAAAAACCTTGGCCGCCCAAGATCGTGGACATAGAGGAAGATTCAGAGTTCGTGTTGGTGTAGTTCTTAGTGTTGGCGCTGAGCGCGGTCCAGGTATGGCCACCGTCCGTGGACTTAAAGATGTCCGCCAGATTGTTGCTGGGGTTAGAGCCCATGGCGTACATGGTGGCGCGTTGGCTGGGGGCTGAAGCGAGCGAGAGTCGCGTGATGCCGCCGGTCTTGGTGACGCCCGTGGCCTGAGTCCAGCTAGCACCATTGTCAGACGAGTAGTAAATCTGGCCGCTGCCGGCGGTGTTGGCTTTGTCTGCTTCAACGGTCAGGGCCCAGTTGGTGCTGCCACCGGACGCAAGCTGCCAGCAGACCGGTGCCGTGGCCACGCCCGTGGTGATGGTGACCTGGGTGAAACTGGCGCCGGAATCTGAAGATCGGAAAAGGCCCGCATTGGTAGCGGCCAAGATGACGGTGCTGTCGGTAGGGCATACCTGTAAGTCGCGAATGGAGGTCGAAGTGCCCAGGAAAATGGGTGCGGACCATGTGGCGCCGCCATCCGTAGATTTCACAAACCCAATGCCGGTGCCATCGAAAGCATCACCCAGGCCCAGGTACAGGGTGTTGTGATTGTTTGGATCCATGACCAGGGAGCCGCAGGAGAGGCTGCCCAGCGTCTCGGTGATGGCGGCCCAACTCGTGCCACCATTGGTGGTCTTCCACACGCCACCGCCCGCCGTCGCAAGGTAGATAACCTGAGCGTTGGTGGGATCCACCACGATGGAAACGGGACGACCACTATCTCGAACCGCGAGCGTTCCACCATTGGTTTCGGTGTCAGCATTGGTGGGGCCGAGATTGGTCCAAGTGTTACCCGAGGCCGCGAGCCCTAAAAGATGGCCGCCTCCGCCGGGCAACTTGTCACCATTGACGCGACGTTCTCGGGCCGCAGCCTCAAGCATGAAGGCTCGGAACTCCGGACTCCATTCGCCGCCGTACCAATTGAGCATGGCTTCTCGGCGGGCGGTCGCATCATCCTTTTCACGCGCTTCGCCGCGGGAATTGCGATCACGGTCACGATCAACGCGTTGCTCCCCAGCCAGCAAACTTGTGGTGACGAGGCTGCCGCAAACCAGCAGAAAAGTGAGTGATCGCAATCGGTTCATAGATGCTCCGGGGAACCACCCCTTGAAATAGGGATGGAGGATCATGAAATGGAATCAATGGACCCAGGGCATGACCTGGAATCCCGTGAACTGAGGAATATGGAAAGATCGGAGATGACTCTCAACTGTGCCGGATGAGAAGGGGTTACTTAAAACCAATTCCTTGTCATAAATATTAATTTCTTGTAAGAAATACCAATAAAACGTCAGGTCTCGAGAGCCTTTCAACGCCCTAGGCGGGTAGTCGCAGGGAGACTTCGGCCCCGCCTTGGGGGAGATTCTCCGCACTCAGAGTGCCCACGTGGAGTTGTGCGATGCCTTTGACAATGGCCAGGCCCAATCCAAAACCTGGCCCTTTGGCTTTAGGACCCCGGGTCCAAGGCTCACCGAGCCTGGCGAGGATCTCAGGGGAAAACCCCATCCCGGCATCACGCACGAAAAATCGAATGCCGGTAGGCGCCGACTCGCAACCAAGCACAACTTCAGTTTTGGGGGGAGCCTGCCGTAGGGCATTGGCCGCGAGATTGTGTAGGGCTCTTTCGAGCAGGGCGCGATCGCCAGTCAGCATGAATCCTGGGGCCCCTTCGACACGCAAGGTCACTGAAGATTCCTCGGCTTGAGCTTCGAAAAAATCCGCGACATCTTGAAGCAGTTCCAGGACGACCAGAGGTTTTTTTTGAATAGCCACCGCAGGATTCTCGCTCCGGGCCAGGAACAGCATTTGTTCGATCAGGCGAGCAAGGCGGTCGCATTCCTCCAGCACCGAGCCCAGGGCCTCACGGGAGGTGGCTTCATCTTTAGGCCGGAGGAGGAGGGCCTCCACCTCGGCGCGAACATTTTGCAAGGGCGTGCGTAACTCGTGGGCCAATTCAGAGGCCATGCGGCTGAGGCGATCAAAGGCTTCTTGTAGTCGTGCCAGGGTGCCATTCAGGGTTTCTACCAACTCATTTAATTCTTCTGGGAAATGCTCGTGATAAAGGCGGCGGTCCAGGCGCTGCGGGTCAATGTTGCCCGCTTCTTGGGTCATGAGCCGGAGCGGCCGGAGGCCGCGCTTCGCGACCCATCGCCCCAGCGTTGCCGCCAACAACGTGGCAAGCCCGATGGCGATAGCCAGGGTGCGCCGGAAACCGGCCACCAATGATGCTTCATGGGTACGATCCATGACCAATTGCAGGGCTCCGTGTGGCATGGGCCGCACAAGAATGGAGTAAATCGCGCCACGGTCTGATTTCACTTCGATGGGGGCATCGGCAGTGGTGGGCCAGGGCAAAGCTGGGATGGTGTCCATGCCTGCACTCTGATCGAGGATCCGCCCCGTTGAATCCAAAGTGCGCCATTCTGCTTTTTCTGGACGTCGTTCGCGGTCCCCCTCTGGGGTTAGGCCATTCGAGATGCGATGGACGAGTGCGTCAGCCTGCGCGGTCATCACGACGGCATCTTCGGCTTCCAAACTGCGATGCAGGGCCGCATCCATGAATACGGCCATGAGTCCCACCACCAAAAGGGTTGCCATGGCATAACTCAACTGCAGCCGTCTGAGTAGAGAGCCACTGTGGGCCTTGCTATGGGGACCGGAACTCACGGGGCGGCGCTCAGGGCGTCCAAGATGCTTTTGGGGCTCATGTGGCCGGGGTTTCTAGCACAATCCCCACGCCGCGTAGCGTGCGGATCAGTTTGATTGCGTAAGGGTCATCCAATTTCTTGCGCAACCGCAGCACCTGCACATCCACGCTGTTACCGTCCACCACCGTGCTAAGGCCCCACACGGCCTTGATGATTTGACTGCGCGATACGACTTGACCCTGATTCTGGAGGAGCAAGGCGGCCAACGCGTATTCTTTGGGGGTCAAGTCCACCCGCTTACCCATGCGGGCGATCCGTCGGTGATTCGGTTCCCATAGAAGATCCGCGATCTGTATCCGCTCAGGGCTGGCGCCGGAGCGTCCTCCACGACGCAGCAGCGCGTTGAGCCTGGCCACGACCTCCGGCAGGGAATAGGGTTTCACTAGATAGTCATCGCCACCTTCGTTGAGCCCCCGGATTCGGTCCCCGGTCGTATCCTTGGCCGATAGGAAGAGTACGGGCATCGGGGTGCCGGCGGCCCTCAACTGCTGCACCAAGTCGAGCCCACTCATGCCCGGCAGCATCACGTCCAACACCAGTGCATCGAAGGAATGTTTGGCACAAGCTGCAAGACCGTCTTCCGCGCTCTTGGATAAATGCGCCTCGAAGCCCGCCTCTTCAAGACCTCGCTGGAGCTGGCGCGCCGTTTTAGGTTCATCTTCGATCACAAGGATTCGCATGGCTTTGAGTGTAAGGCCTTGTCCCAATTTATTCAGGTGGTACCAGCCGCCAAAATGTTTAGAGAAAACCCCAAGAAAATGACCGCCCGAAGGCGGTCATTTTCTTGGGGTGTGAAAAGGACTTTAGAAAGTCAGTTTCAGGGTGTAGGTGCCCGCGGCGCCAGTGGCACCGGCGTAGTAGATCACCTTGGCGTAGCGCTTGAAGGTGGAGGTGCCCGTGTTCTTGACGCTCACGGAATCAACCGCGCCCGTGCCGAGTTCGGAGGAGCCGATCAGCGTGCCGTTGCTGTTGTACACGTAGAGATCGTAGTCCGAGGAGCTGTTGGGGGTCATGGTCGCGGTGATGGTGCGGCCCGCGCCCAATTGGCAGGTGTAGTAGTCAATGTCGGAGCTGCTGCCCATTTTGCCGTTCATGGTCGTGCCCGAAACGGTCACGCTGT
Source organism: Holophagaceae bacterium (assembly GCA_043784905.1). GTDB lineage: Bacteria > Acidobacteriota > Holophagae > Holophagales > Holophagaceae > JANXPB01. The sequence continues at coordinate 4,312 of JAYVXV010000262.1, forward strand.
TGGCAGTCGCCAGAGAATCATTGGGTTCAACCTCGTTGTTGCCCGGAGGAGGAGGCGGGGTGCTGGTCACCGTCAAGGTCGCGTTGCTGCTGGTGGCGCTTCCAACGGAATTGCTGACCACTACGGAGAACGTTGAACCACTATCGCCGATAACGGTGGCAGGGGTCGTGTAGGAGGCAGAAGTCGCACCAGAGATGTTGGTGGCGTTCTTCCTCCACTGGTAGGCGAGGGTGGCACTGCCGGACGCAGTCACCGTGAAGGTAGCCGAGGTGCCAACCTGAACCGAAGCGTTGGCCGGCTGTCCCGTGATGGAAGGTGCGGTGGGCACGGTGCTGGTCCAGGCGGCGCCCACGTTGATGCCATGGAAGGAATTCCACACGGCCTGCTCTTCGGCAGATCCAGCGCCGTACAAATCTTTGGCGGCGCTGATATGCGCGGCGCGGGCCTGGGCGTAGGTTTCGTTGGAGGTGTAGTAGGTGGTCGTGGCGCGGTAGTGGATGCGGGCGGCGTGATCGTTGCCGACGCCGCTCATGCCACTGGGCAGCAGGGTAGTGCTGGTGTTGCCTGAGGTCGTGGCACCCTGGGCGAGAAAGTAGAAGGCGCGGTTACCAGGGCCGGAGCTGTAGTGCACGTCCAGGTTGCCGACGGTGGAGGACCAGACGTCGGGAGAGGAACCGTCCAGGCTTGGCTTGTACATGTAGCGCAGGGGCGTGGCGTTGAGCTGCTCGCCGATGGTGAAGTTGCCACCGGTGGCGGGCACCGTGGTTGACTGCGCCGCCATGCCACCGCCCAGATCGTAGTACTCAATCATGGTGCCGAAGATGTCGGAGTTGGACTCGTTCAGGCCGCCTGCCTCGCCTGAGTAGGTGAGGCCGCCGGGAACGGAGTTGGCGATAACGCCGTGAGTCATCTCATGGCCAGCCACATCAATGGAGGTCAACACCGTGAAGCTGCTGCCGTCGCCGTAGGTCATGCAGAAGCAGCCGTCGGACCAGAAGGCGTTGTCGTAGCTGGTGCCGATATGCACCCGGCTGTAGGTGGCCTGGCCGGAGCCGTTGATGCCGTTGCGGCCCAGGACATTCTTGTAGAAGTCCCAGGAGGTCATCATGCCGAACATGGCGTCCACGGCTGCGGTCTGCCCATTGGCGTTGGTGGTGGAGCCGCCCGAGATATAGTTGCTGCTGTCACCCCAGGTATTGGAGCTGTTGGTGTAGATGGAGCCTGTAGCGGTGGAACTGGTGGAGGCGTGGGCCGCATTGGTCACAATGTTGTTGCCAAAGGTGCCACCGGAACCGCGCGTCATGTCGCGCATTTCAAAGCCACCGGAGACGCTGTTGGTGTTGAGACTGACCGTGCCGCTGTACTGCGAATTGCCCGTGCCGACGGCGGCGGAGGTGTGGAGGTCGTCCCACTTAGAGATGATGGCGCCGGTGTGGGCGTTGATCATGTAATCGGTCTGGCGGATGCCGTCGAGGGCATTCTCCAGTTCGGTGTGAACGTGGTAGGCCAGGGTGTAGCGGACCACCTGGCGCTCGACGTCGGTGGCATTCAAATCGGCGTCAGAGATATGGCGGGAGGCCGCACGACGCACCGTGGTGGTGGTCGGCATGATGACCAACTCCACCGTGGGGTCCAGCGAGAAAGCGCCCTGGGGGTTCAGATCGGCGTGGGCCGCAGCCAACGCCTCGGTGGCCTCAAGGGAGGGGCGGGTGTTGATGCGGATGTTGGTCAAGAGCGCGTTGGTCAAAGGCAGTTCGGTGCCTTCGGCGTCCACGTGCGAAATGGCCTGGCCACCCCAAACCTTCACACCCTGGTAGGTCTGCTGGAAGTGGGCGTGAACCTGGTTGAGGTTGTCCCCGTGGAAATTTGCGAGCGTAAATCCGTGGTCCTGATCGAGGCCCAGCTGGGGGCGCAGGGTCATCAAGCGGGCGTTGGACGCGTTGGCGCGCTGGGCGGCAACCGTCTGGGGTACGGCGGCCAAAAGAGCGCCAGAAGCCAAGGCGGCGGTGAGAACTGAAACTGCGAGACGGCCATTCGTTGCCATTGGCAACTCCTTGAAAAAAGAAGGAAGGGTTCAGGCCCAAATGCTTCCGCTCTTGTCTCCAAGCGGCCGGGTCAGGCCTTGGTCACTCCGGAAGCACCATTGAAGGTTTTCCGTGGACACACATGTGAGAAGGAGCGGGGGTTCGAGAACCACCATCTCGCCTTGTCCCGGTCAAAAAAAGTTAAGCTATGTGAAATTTTTAGAAATTCAGTTCTAAATACAATAGAAACACATTTCCCTTAATGGAATCCAGTTAGACCTTAGGCCAAGCTGAATGAAAATCCCCATACAACACGGGGGGGATTTCAATCAGAAACATAGAAAAATCGGTCGGGAGGCGAAACTACCTCTCCGTCTGGGCTATCACCTTCAGGCCTTTGCGGGTAGTGGTAATGCTCAGACTCGCGCCGGATTTCGCGTCTCCAGATTCAGACCAATCCAATAGATATCGAGAACCGAAAGCCTGAATCCCCTGGGCGAATTGTATTCCCATGTTGGGGCCGAAGGTAAAGCCGAAGCCCCCGGTGGCGGCCGCGATGAAGCCGACATTGCCCTTGAAATCCTGGCCTTGCCCTGCAACCGAATAAAGCGTTACCCCAGAAGCCAGGGCCTTCGCCTTGAGGCTGGACTGATAGACGATCATTTCCCCGCTGGCTTTGGAGGCTGTCTCGGCTTGGTAGGCGCTTCCGATATTTCCGCCACCCATGACATCGCGGGTTGGATTTCGGATGTCATCCCCACCGGACCTCTTAATGGCCGGGTTCGTCATATCGTCCATTTCATTGCGGGAGAATACGATCATGTGCTTTTGCCCTGGAATGGAGGCCAGCGCCTGCATGATGGCTTCGAGGCCTTTTACGTCCATACCAATAGCCTTGACCTGAGTGGATACACCGGTAGGATCCGCAAAATTCAGGCGTTGGATAGCGCCCATGCCACGCTGTTCCATGGTGCCCTTAGAGAGGGTTCCCTTGTCAGCTTTGTCTGCCTGGAAGGCCTTCATCACGACGAGGATGGCATTTTGCCCAGGAACCCCGTCCGAGGCTGCCGTGTAGGCAGGATCGAAGCCTTTCCCCTTGATGGCCGGATCCGGCGAGCCCATGAGCTTTTCAGGCACTAAGTCAGGCACCTGCCGCATGGCTTGCGCCCAATCGGCCCGCTTGGCTGTAAGCCCCGGCATCAGGGACTGAAACTCGGCCGGGCTGCGGACAATCACCAACGCACGATCGCCTTCGGGCAGCTGGGACAAAAAATCAGACGCCGCAGCGAAAGCCTGGGCCCTGAATCGCATATCTCGGATGGGTTCAAAAACAAGAATCCAGGATTGGGCCATGGTCCCGGTTTCGCCGGGATTCTGGAGTTTTACCACCGGGCAGTCAGCGCCAGCCACCTTCACCTGGAACTCATTGGCTTTCAGATCGGGGACAACGTTCCCTTTCGAGTCCAGCACCAGCACCCAGGCTTGGTGCCTGGGACCTTGAACATCACCGGCGAAAAGGGCGACCCCGGCAAGGGTTACGAAACAAGCGCGATTGAATCGGATCATCGGGTTGTCCTTTTATGAGAAGTTATGTAGTGGTCTGATTTCAGCACAACCCATCCACTAGGGCCATCCAAGAGGAGAACATGGGTGGCAGACGCAGTTAGGAGGGGTGACTGTCGGCTTCTGGAACCTGGGTGTGTTTTTATCAAAGTCCCAAGCTGCCATTCTAAGTTGATCGGGCGGAGACAGGGATTAAGATACGGCCCCGGAATTAATTTTTGGTTTCATTTTTGACAATGTGACCGCCCTTCATGACGAAGCGCACATGCTCCAGAAGGGTGATGTCCTTCAATGGGTCACCGTCCACCGCCACGATGTCGGCCCATTTCCCCGGTTCGATGGCACCCGCTTGATCTTCCAGTCGCAATAGCTTCGCGGATGTGAGGGTGGCGCTTTGGATGGCTTGCAGGGGAGTCATGCCGTAGCTCACCAGGTAGCGAAAATCAAAAGCCACCTGCTCGTGTGGGAAAACACCAATATCGGTGCCATACGCGATGGGGACGCCCGCATCCATCGCAGCTTTAAATCCCGCATGGCGCAAAGGCATCAGGGCTTTGGCCTTGGCGATGCTGCCCTCGGGAATATGCAGCGGATTGCCCGGCAACAGGATGGATTCCAGGGCATAAAGCGTGGGCACCACGAAGGTGCCTCGGGTTTTCATTTCATGGGCGGTGGCAGGGCTCATTAATGAACCATGTTCAATACTACGGACGCCAGCCTGGGTTGCTTCTAGGATGCCCTTGTCGCCGTGGGCGTGGGCACAGACATCCATGCCACGACGGTTGGCTTCCTGGACGATGACGCGAAATTCATCCGGCGAAAAACTTGGCGCGCCAGGATCGTCGTGGTTCGACAGCACGCCGCCAGTGGCCATGATCTTGATCTGATCCACGCCCCGCTTGCGCCATTCGCGCACGGTGCGCACGGCTTGTTCGGGCGAATCCACCAAATTGATTTGGCCGAAATGGACATCTCCAGGAAATCCATTGGTGTCGCCATGCCCGCCGGTGATGGAAAGGGCAGGCCCCGATACGAACATCCGCGGTCCCTCGATCTCGCCTCGATTGATGGCGTCCCTTAGGGCCACGTCCCCAAAATCCGTGTCACTGCCACAATCACGCACCACCGTGAAACCGGCTTCCAGAACGCTTTTCGCGTTCACCACGCCATCAATGATTTTTTCGGCGCGGGACTGCTTGAGCTGTGCGATTTCAGGCAAGCCGGCCTTTCCTGTTAGGTGTACGTGGCAGTCCATGAACCCCGGAAGCAACGTGCGGTCGCCCAGGTCAATGACCTCAGCTTTCTGCGCGTGAATGGGCGCGATAATTCTGCCCCCCTGGACCCAAACCTCTGCGGGCGAGGTCATTTTCCCCGTGCGCACATCCAGTATCCGTGCGGCTTTGATGATGACTGGGTGGTCTTGGGCAAAGGCGCCAAGGGTGATGAGGCACATCAAAGCAGTACGCATGGGTTTCCCAGAAAACTGGCCCAACCATACCTGTGAATGAAATCATCGCAAGGGAATTGATTTTGCTCTGCAGTTTGGTGCGGTCGGAATTTTGCGGTGGCACTCAAGGTCAGCGGCTTCAGGCCTCAGGCTTCGTTGTTGGTTTTGGATGGAGCATCTCGCACTACCCGCATACGAAGCGACCACAACAACGAGGTCTGGTGCTTGGTGCCTGAACTGCCTCGAACACTATCAAACGCAAAACCCGGAATCAGTGCTTCTGCGATTTCTGCCTTACCCGCTTGGGTGGGAGCGCCTTGCCTTTTTTAGGGGCCTGTTTTGCGGCGGGCTTGGGCCTCGCGGCGACTTTCCGCTTTACTTTCGGCTTGGCTTTTTCATCCTTCTGACCACGGAAGGCTTCGTTGTGAAAGCCTGGTTTCAGGCCCTCTCCGGGATCCAGGATGCGGCGGACCTTGGCCTCTTCCAACGCAGGTTCGTCGCCCTTCTGCTTTTTCTGGATGCTCAGGCGGATGGGCGTCCCGATGAAGCCGAATACGTCTCTCAATCGATTTTCGAGATAACGCACGTAGCTGAAATGTAGGCCGCGATCTGTGTTGGTCTTAAGGACGAAACTGGGAGGTCGTACGCCAACTTGCACCATGAAGTAGAGCTTGGGCAGTTTGCCTTCCACCATGTGGGGGCTCATGGCATCCACAGCGTCTTTCAAGAAAGCATTGAGCTTGCTAGTGGGTACGCGTAGAGCATGCGTGGCGGCCACTTCGCGGATATGAGTGAAGAGTTTGGAGACCCGTTGCCCACTCAATGCCGAAATAAAAATCATCGGCGCGTGGGCCAGGAATCCCAGGTCCTGGCGGATCTTGTCCTCGACGGTGATGGAGGTGTAGGTGTCCTTGTCCACCAGGTCCCATTTGTTCACCACGAGGATCACCGCCGCGCCCGCTTCGTGGGCGTAGCCCGCGATGACGGCGTCCTGATGGGTGACACCCTCCACCGCGTCAATGAGCAGCAGTGAGACGTCGGCACGGGCCATGGCCTGCTTGGCCTTCAGAATGGAAAGTTTTTCAGCGCCTTCGTGGGTTTTGCCTTTACGGCGGATACCCGCAGTATCAATGAGACGGTAGACCTGATCCTCCACCGTGAACACCGTATCCACCGTGTCCCGAGTGGTGCCGGCCACATCGCTCACTAGGCTGCGCTCATAGCCCAGCAGCCTGTTGGTCAGCGAACTTTTGCCCACATTGGGCCGACCGATAATGGCGAAGCGCAGTTCTTCTTCCAGCTCGTGCTGTTCGGCTTCCTCAGGTGTGCGATGAAAGGGTAGACGCTCGCGGATGGCATCCATCAGCTCGGCGACACCGCTGCCGTGACTGGCAGAAATAGTAAGAATCTCCTTGAACCCCAGGGCGTAGAAAGCACCATCCGGCGCGCCGCCCTTCATGCCGTCCACCTTGTTTACCACCAGGATCACGGGCTTGCCGGAGCGAAGCAATCGCTGGGCGATTTCTTCGTCGCCTGTGGTGCAACCATCGTGGCCATCCACCAACAAGACCACGACGTGGGCCTCCGTCAGCGCGGCGTTGGCCATGCGCGTAATCCCTGCGGTGATAACATCATCACCTTCAAAATCCAGACCGCCAGTATCCACCAGCTCGAAGACTTCTTCGGGGTCACCCTCTCCAGAAAGGCAGGTGACGCGGCCGTAGCTGCGGTCTCGTGTCATGCCCGGCAGGTCATGCACAAGCGCGGCACGGCTGCGGGTGAGCCGATTAAAGAGGGTGGACTTGCCCACATTGGGGCGTCCGCAAAGGGCGACAAGGGGAAGTTTCATAGGTTAGCCGTTGGGACAAAATAATTTGGCCATCAGAACGATGGTCCGGCATAAAGGGCCGTAGCAAAATAACCAGAAAAGCAGAGGTTATTTTGGCACGGCCCCTAATCCAAGCCTTTTAGTCTATCGGCTGAAGGACAAAATGCCTTGTGCTGATTTCGGGAAGGAGGCATTCAGAGATAGATCCGCTCGGTATTAGTGCTTACTTTAGCTCCGACTCTTTCGGCGAGCCTTCGGGCAAAGTCCGGAAATTGCGCTCAGACTCGCACGCCAAATCTGCATGGCCGCCTCTTTTCGCGGGGCGTCCAGCGCACGCAAATCTCGGAACAATTCCGCGAGAAGAACTCGATCTACCTCCGAAGCGCGGATCCAGTCCGATTGGGATAACCCAGCAGGAGGCGAGGCTGGATCGTCCACAAGCTGGCCGAGTGGCACCTTGAACAAGGCCGCAGCCCTCTGCAAGGCGGGAAGGCCAGGAACGGAAGCCTGATTGTAGAGGTAGTTGTGTAGGGTGGATTCCGCCACCCCCAGGGTCTCGGCCATCTCAGGCCTGCGGAGCCCGTGCTTGGCGCGGTAGGCCTGTACCAGTTCCCGGAATCTTCGCCTCTGCGCCCAACGATCCATCTCCTGAGCCTGGAAGGAGTCGCGTTTATCGCCATGTCCTAAAAAAGTTACATATTATTTAATTAAGATACATTATCGTCACCAGACTGACCACGGAGCATCCATGAATCGAAGCCGATTTCTTCCCCTTTCAGGTCTCACTCTGCTTGCTGCAGGTGTTAGTTGCACGCCTCCGCAAGCCATGGTTTATAGCGCTGGCTTTTCCTTCTCGAAATATGACTTCCTCGTATTTGGAAAGCCAGTGGATGGGCAGACCACCGCGCTCTACGGGATGGATGTCGAGATCGCAAACATGATGGCCCGCTACAACATGACCATCGTAGGAGACAAGGAATTCGCAGGTATGAAGCCGGAGGAAAAGACGAAGACGTTGTTTGTTCGTTTTGCGATTTCGACTTTTGACAAGAAACAAAACCTGATCACGATCTCATTTGATGATGCTGTCTCAGGAAAGACGGTTGCCAACTTGACGTCGCAGGCTGAAGGGAACCTATTCAAGCCGAGTGACCGAACCAAGGCACTTGAACTGGTCTCGAAACCCTTGTCTGAAGCCCTGACCAATGAGAAGGGGCTGAAAGTCACAACTAAGATATAGCCCGTGCCTTAGCATTGGGGGCCTGTTCGCGATTCGACTCCTGTCAGCTGTGCTCCGTATTTCGCGCCGACCCACCATTGGGCGGGGCTCCCCTCCGCGGCTGGATTTTTTGAGTCCACGACCTGCGGTCGCGGGATTTGGCGCAGACGCTCCGGGCCGATGGCATGGCTCGCACGCGGCTTAACGCTTCGATCGCTGCGCGCTCTCCACTACCGCTACCTGCGAGCCATGCTCATCTTCGAGCCCCGTCAGCCCGCACAAAAAAAGCGCCCCGGAGGGCGCATTTTTTGGCGGGGCTGACGGGGCTCGAACCCGCGACTTCCAGCGTGACAGGCTGGCACTCTAACCGACTGAGCTACAACCCCATTTGTCACTACTTTTGCTTTGCTTCACCATTGCTGGTGGGCGATGACGGACTCGAACCGCCGACATGCTGCGTGTAAAGCAGCTGCTCTACCGACTGAGCTAATCGCCCGTATCGCCGAATCCAAA
>JAYVXV010000263.1:0-12882 GCA_043784905.1 Holophagaceae bacterium
GTCCGCGAACATGGCCTCGCGATCAAACGGGGGAAATGGAATGCTGTCGCCGTGTCGAAGGATATGTTCGACACGTGGAAGCCAGTCTGTGCGTTCACCATGAATCAGGTGGCCGACCACCTCGAACGGACTCCATGTTCCAGGGCCCTCAATCGCTTCGACCCAGGGTTCCGGAAGTCCCGAGAGCAGCGCGACCAGGACGCTCGGTGTGCGTCGTAGCACGGGTAATGCATCTTCAAGTTGAAACTCCACTGCTTACCTCCGAGCGTTCTCTTGGGGTGGACGCTCGCCTAACCTGGTTTGACAACTGTCGATTCAACAATGTTGGATTGAATGATCGGAGTCGTTAGATTTACGTTGTCTAGCCAGCGAAGAGCGGAAAGCCCTGCCCAGATTTGAAACAGAGCATAAGCGTGAAATGCAACGCCGAACCATTCCTTGAAGACGAGAAGAATGACTGAGTCAATTGAGTACAAAACAATACCGATTATGTAAGCAGGCTTGGCCCCTTTTTTAGCAAACAGGCCAATCAAAACGAATACCCCAGCGGCGAAAAGATCCAAGAAAAAACTCAATCCTTTGACCCAATTTTCGGCACCAGAGTTTGTGAGGCCAATTGCGAATCCATCGAAAATTTGGGTGATGCCAAGCCCTGCGAGAAATGACCATGAACCACCAGAAAGGCTCACAAGAGAAGTGATTAGAGATAACCCTGCAATCCAATAGAACCAGCCAGAGCCACTAGAGTGGGATTTCTGTTTTAGGATTTTTTGGTGGATCAATTCGACCTGGGCTTGTGACAGCTCAGAGTCGGCCACTTTTTCTTCAATGGCTACCAGTGGTGTTTGATCACTCATGATTTTCCTCAAGGTAATTCTGCAATACGGAGAGTCGTAACCTGGAATCAAACCTCGTCGAAGAAGAAGGGCTTCAACACCTGAATCCGGCTTTCCCAATCGGTGGGATGGATGAAGCGCAGCGCGGCGGCGAGGCTGCTCAGCAGACTATTGCCATCCTGCGGGGTGAAACAAAATCCCACGAGGCGGTTCTCGTTGGGCATGGTGAGCGTGCTGACGGGAATCACGGTCTGGTTGAGAATGCGGCCGAAATGGCCCTGGTCTCGGCCAAAGGAAAAGACCGTATTGGCATCCTTTTTTTCGGTGACGGCGATGCGATCGTTGCCCTTGATCTTGAGCTTGATGGCTTCGAGGTTTGTGGGACGTTTCATGCGCAGATCAAACCAAAGGCTGTGCATGTATTGGGTGTTGAGCTTCACGGCGCTGGAGAAAAGATTCAGGTCGAGACCCTTGGTTTGAAACAGGTGGTGAGCGTCACGCGCGTGGTGGGTCCCAAACTTGCCGTCCTTGTGCGAGCCCACCTGGGGCGCGGGGCTGAAGTCCTTCACCTGGCTGATATCGTTGGCGCGGCGCATACAGACAAAGGAGGCTTCCGTAAGGTTGTCATCGCCTTCGGCCAGTACCAGCGTTTGCAATAGGCAGCTCAGATTGTGGGTATTGCAGCTGACCACATGAACGTATTTATCACTGGGCGTGATGACATCGTCATTGATGCCCCGGGCGTACATTTTTCCGAACCCGAATTCAGATCCTTGGGCAATAAACCCCAGCGTGTTGTGTTCGTAGTTTTTGTAAATTTTTTCCTTCATTTCGATGCCCTTGGGCGAGCAGTCAATGACGACGCTGGCTTGTTCCAGCGCCTGCTCGTGGGTCATCACGGGATTCATACCCGCTGTTTTGAAGGCTTCAAATTTATCGGCGTCGGCCACCAGCTTGGCACCTCGGTTCACCAAAGCCTTCACCTTGGGCCGATCGCTCACGCTGTGCTTATGAAAGGTGATCTCATCGAGGCCGAGTTCTTTTTGAAAATGACACATGAGCCCGATGAGCGGTTCGCCGATGGTCCCCGTGCCAACCACATGAACGACATTCCTGGACATGAGAACCCCCGCGATGGATCGGATTGTTCTGGGACGCCCCGCCGATCCAAACAGTCAAGTTTCCCAGGGCGAGCAGGCGGCGCCAATGAAAAAAGGCTGTGGGCCGAAGACACTTTGAAATCAGTTCAGACTCCAGAGACCACAACCCAAGCGTGAAGCGACCTACCAGCCACGCATAACATTGGCCTTGTAGACCCGTTCTAGGGCCAGTACGAAGGCACCGGTGCGATAGGTACAACCGTGTTTGGTGACCTTGCCATGCACGTCGTGGAAAGCTTGCATCATGATTTTTTCTTCTTTCTGGAAGACTTCGGCCTCGTCCCAAAAAAACTGTTGCAGATTCTGCACCCACTCGAAGTAGGACACCGTCACTCCGCCAGCGTTAGCCAGAATGTCGGGGATCACCGTGATGCCTTTGTCCCGCAGGATATGGTCGGCCCCGGTGGTGGTGGGGGCGTTGGCGCCCTCGACAATGAGCTTGGCTTTCACATCCGGCGCGGTTTCTTTGTTGATGACACCGCCCAATGCGGCGGGAATCAGGATGTCGCAGTCTTGTGAAAACACCGTGGCGGCGTCGAATGTTTCGCCACCAGTGAAGCCCGCGACCCCGCCCTTGTTCGCTTTGACATGGGCCGTGAGAGCGGCCACATCCATGCCTTCGGCTTTGCGGACGCCGCCGGTGTGGTCCGCCACAGCGACGAGGATTGCGCCCATTTCATCCAGGAATTTCGCGGTGAAGGAACCCACGTTGCCGAAACCTTGGAGCACCACTCGGGCGCCTTTTAGGGAGATTCCCAGCACGCCGCAGGCTTCGCGGGTGATGATGGCCACACCCTTGCCGGTGGCGGCTTCGCGGCCTTGGCTACCGCCCAACTCAATGGGCTTGCCGGTCACGCAGGCAGGCTGGTAACCGGCCTTGCGTCCGTATTCATCCATGACCCACGCCATGGTCTGGGCGTTGGTATTTACGTCCGGCGCCGGGATGTCGCGGGTGGGACCAAGCACCATGCTGATTTTCGCGATGTAGCGACGGGTGAGGCTCTCCAATTCGTGAAGGCTCATTTTTGAGGGATCGCACTGCACACCGCCCTTGGCGCCCCCAAAGGGGATATTTACCACGGCGGTCTTCCATGTCATCAGGCTGGCAAGAGCCCGCACATCGTCCAGGTCTACTTCGGGATGGTAACGGATGCCGCCTTTTTGAGGACCGCGCACACCGTTGTGCTGCACGCGGAAACCGTGAAAGACCTTGAGGCTGCCATCGTCCATTCGGATAGGCAGGGCCACGGCCACTTCACGATAGGGCGTCTTGAGGACGTCCCTTACTTCTTGGGGCATCTCCAAGATATCGGCCGCCTCATCAAACTGGCGGTTGACGTTTTCGAACAGGTTGATGTGCTCGGTCATTGCATCCTCGTGCGAAGCCCAGGCGGCTTAGCTGCCGCTCAACTGGGGTCAGGGCAGGATAGCAGCGACCGTAAGTGGGGGTTCTCAACCCTCCTACTTAGCTACTTCACCGTCTCGGGCCGGGTCACGTACTGGATGTAGGACACCGCGTAGAATTCGCCGCCGCCGCCCGTATCCACTTTCTTGATGCAGCTAATGCGCATGATCGCCTTGCCACCATAGGCCAAGGTCACATCGGTGACGCGGATGTTGGCGGGGCTCTGTTTGACTTCGGCGACCTGCATGTTGGCCCACACATTCACCGACAGGCCTTTGATGAGCCGATAGATGCCCGCGCGAAAGGCTAGCCGCGCCTCGTCAATGCCGTAGCCGGGTTCTGAGGTACCCGGCAGATTGTCGAGCTTGCTCACCAGCTTTTCGATCCCGAGGCCTTGAACTTCTTCAGGGGTCAGATTGATCCCAAGATTCTTCGCTTGAAGGTGAAGCCATTTGGCGGATGGAAGCACCACGTCTGGGCTAATGGGGGCGATGAGGATCAGATGCTTGTAGTTCTTCCAGGCGGCCAAGTACTGCATATGGACGAGAATGTCACCGGGGGTTTGAGCCGCAGTAGGAGGGACGTTGGGGATGGAATTCCCTTTGTTGTCGCAACCTGCGATGAGAAGCATCGCCGTCACAATTCCGATGCCTGCGATTTTTTTGCTCAGGTTTGCCACTTGGCCTCCGACGACCTGTGGGAATCTTGCCTCGACTTCGCGGCTACTTCCAACATCTTTTATTCATTCATCCTTGCAGGTACCACCTTGGCTTACCCCATTCGCATCTACGCTTTCGGCCGCCCGAAGCTGGCCTGTGCCCGGGAATGGGAGGCCCACTACGCTGCAATGCTGAAGCCCCATGCCCGTTTGGAGCTGGTGGAGCTGGCGGAAGGTAGGGGCGAAACCGCTCAGCAATTGAAAGAGGAAGCCGCACGGCTTCGCCCTAAGTTGGCAGCCCTCCAATGCCCAGTGTTGCTGAGTCCCGAAGGCAGCGCCCGCAGTTCCGAGGCCTTCGCGTCATGGCTCGGCAAAGCTATGGATCAGGGGCTGAGCCTTGGATTTGCCATCGGGAGTAGCCACGGTTTTGATCCGGCGCTCAAAATGGAGGTGAAAGAAAAACTTTCTCTGGCCCCAATGACTTTTCCCCACGATCTGACCCGGGTCATGCTGCTCGAGCAGTTGTACCGGGCCTTCCAGATTCTGAAGGGTGGGCCTTATCACAAGTAGTCGTCGGGCCTCAGGCGTCAGGCATCATTGCTGTGGGTCGCTTCGTATCGCTAGCGTGTGAGCGGACCATCCAAAACCAACAATGAAGCCTGATGCCTGACCCCAATGAGCACAGCAGCAAAAATCCGAATTCAAGATTCCTTCAGCACTTCCTCCACCGCCGCATAGGGATCTAGTTTCCGTTCGGCGATGGCCTGGATGAGATCTTGGATGCAAGCGGCCCCGGCCTTGGCCTTGGCCCGACGCGTGGATTCTTCAGCCAGCAGGGAATCAAAACGCAGCTTGGCGCGTTCTTGGGCTTTTCGTTCAAGGCCACCGCTTTGACGCAACCAGACCCCGTGTTCGCGGATCTTCGCAATCAGCTCGTCAACGCCTTTCCCAATTTGAGCGATGGTGCGGAGGGCTGGAGGATCCCAAGGTTTCGGGTGGCTAAGGCTTTTCATGGCCTCGATCTCTTGCTCCACCTGCTCTACGCCATCACGGTCGGCCTTATTGATGACGAAAAGATCTGCCACTTCCATGATGCCGGCCTTGATGGCCTGGATGTCATCACCGAGGCCGGGGATTAACACCACACAGCAGGTTTGGACGCAGGAAACCACGTCAACTTCATCTTGACCAACGCCGACGGTTTCCACGATCACCGTGTCGTAGCCCGCCGCGTCCAATAGATCAATGGCGTCCTGGGTGGCGCGGGCAAGGCCACCCAACGCCCCCCGCGTCGCCATGCTGCGAATAAATACGCTTGGATTCGGCGCGATACGACCCATGCGAATGCGGTCGCCGAGGATCGCGCCGCCACTGAAGGGACTGGTCGGGTCCACCGCGAGGATGCCGACTTTCTGGCCTTCTTTGAGTAAGGCCCGCGCGAGTTGATCGGTAAGCGTGGATTTGCCAGTGCCCGGCGCGCCCGTTAGGCCGAGCACCGCAGCACGACCGAGATGCGGCCAAACCTTTGCCATCAGGGGGCGGGCTTCGGGGTGGCCATTTTCCATCCAGCTGATGGCCCGAGCAAGGGCTCGCGGGTGGCCGCGCAGCAGAGGCTCCAGCAAATCGTCAGCGGTATTCATCAGCTCAAGGATGCCAGCAGGAGCCACTCTTAGGTTTCAATCTTCCATCTCGTCGGAATGAGGGCTCGATGGTAGACTTTCCTTTTGTCCTGAAGGGATGTTTGAGCATTCGATGGCTTCCAAAGGCCCCAAAAACGCTGCGGTTCCCGGTCCGAATTCGGATAGCGTAGGGACCGTGCGCCTTCAAAAGCCCGCGCCCAGGCCCTTGGCTCCAACCCTTCGGGAGAAAACCTGCTCATCCTGTGGGAAGGCATTCACGCTCACGCCCGACCAGAAATTTTTTCTCTGCCCTGAGTGCTATGCCTCTGAATATCGGCGCACGGCCAAAAGTAGGGGGACGGGAACCCAAGTACTCACTCACATCACTTGTGTGGAGTGCGGAGCTTCCGAGTATTTGAGCTTTGTTCCTCAGGACTCAACCCAGGCCCTTTGCACGGCCTGCTTCGGTCGCCACAAACGGGAACAAAAGCCCACTGAACGTCACTCAAATCATCGTTAGGAGTTTTTTCATGCGCTTGATCCACGTTTTACCTTTCAGCCTCACCGCCATCTTGGCGGCCCAGACCGCCTTAACCCCGGCGCCGAAGGCTGCCACCAAGGCCCCCAAGGAAGCGCCCAAGGCCGATACTCTGGAAGCGAAATTCGCCAAGGACACCTTCTCCGATGTCCTGGATTCCGTGAACAAAGCCTGGTTCGGCCAGCCCTACCAGAACCTCACGGCGGTGCAGATTGACGGCTCGCTTCAGGTCGCGCTTTCGGCTTCAGCCATCAACGCGAAGGTCGCGGAAAACACCAGCAATGCGATCAAGGGTGGTGCCACCAAGAGCGGCAACGCGAACATCAAAATCAAGAGCACCTATTTTGCCAATGGTGACTTCAAGACGGATTACAGCGGTGATTTTGGTTCTGGCATTTACACCCGTGTGGGCAACAAGGGATTCTTGTACAACAAGGAACAGAACGTCTACACCACCCGCGTGGACCCGGGCGCCATCAACGCGCCCAACTCTTTCATGGGCTGGTTCCGCGAAGTCATCATCGAAATTCGCAAAGTCTATTCCGAGTCCGGAGCCTTCCGGGCCTCGTTGGGCAAGGAAGAGAGCGCCGGTGTCGAGACCAACCAGAACCTGACGTTCAATGCTCCTACGGCCGCCTACGATCCCAAGAAGCGTGAACAGAGCCTGGATGAAACCTTGGGTTTCTGGAAAAAAGGCCGCATGGATCTGAGCTTTGAAAAGGGCTCAAAGCTTCCCCGCACGCTCTTCTATGTGAATGAAGCCAACGGCGTCCGCACCCGTTTCGACTTTGCCTATGCCAACAATAAACTGCAAAGCATCGCCATCAGCAACCACAGTAAGGGTTTTGACGGCCCCGGCAGCCTTCGTATTTCTTACGATGGCAACGGCCTGATGAAGTCCATCGCCGGTGAGCTGAACAGCCAGCAGAAAAAAATCGCCTTCGATTTGAACCTGAACTGGACCAAAGATCTCAAGTCTTCCCAGATCGTCGCTTTCCCGCCCGCCGGTGCCCGCAAGATGGGTGGCGATGAGTTGCAGACCCTCATGCTCGTCGGCGTCGCCGGTAACTTCATGGACTTGCAGCGGGCTGGCTGGAATCTAATGGCCCCCAAAGTCGCCACGGCCACCGCGCCAGGCAAATAATCGCAAATAATCCGGTAGACTAACAAACCGTCGGGGCGTAGCGCAGCCTGGTAGCGCATCTGCTTTGGGAGCAGAGGGTCGGAGGTTCGAATCCTCTCGCCCCGACCAAAATAAGGTGGCCATTTGGGCCACCTTATTTTTTGGACCGGATTGGTAGAGGGGTTCGCACGACTGAGCCACAACGATCCTTTCCATCCCGATTAGAATGAACAACCGGGTGCCCATAGCTCAGGTGGATAGAGCAGCGGCCTTCTAAGCCGCAGGTCGCTGGTTCGAGTCCAGCTGGGCGCACCACCCTACGGAAAGGCTAGCCATGATCCTTCGTAAAGAATACTGGTTTGAATCGGCGCACTTCATTTACAACCATCCGGGCAAGTGCCGCAACCTGCATGGCCATAGCTACAAACTTTTCGTGAACATCGAAGGGACCGTGAACGCGGAGACCGGCATGATTATTGACTTTGACGATCTTTCTCAAATCGTAAATGAGCGCGTCACCGTGAAACTGGATCACCGCTTTCTCAACGACCTGATTCCACTTTCCACCGCCGAAAACATCAGTGTGTGGATCTGGGAACAGTTGAAACCCGCGCTGCCAGGGCTCGTGCAGATCGAAGTCTTCGAGACCACCGACAATTGCGTCGTCTACAGGGGGCTGTGATGCTGCGAAGGTCCATCGCTGTCGCAAGCCTGCTGCTGACGTGTGGATGTGGCGTGATTGATCCGGTGGCGACCTACCGGGCCGCTGCAGACAAGCTCCATTTCTCCCTAGAACGTGTGGAGCCTAAGGTTGAGTTGGCTTTTCCGCTGGATGAATCGCGCATCCGATTTCGTTTTGATATGGGCGTGGACAACGATTCGGATGTCCGGCTTCATGCGCGCGGGTTGAACGGAAAACTCAGTCTCGATTCTGAAAACCAATCCCGTTTTATCGGTGACGTGGGTCTACCTACGGGCTTTGACGTGGGGGCCAAGAGCAAGGCCACAGTGCCTCTGGAATTAGCCCTGAGCTATCGAGATCTACAAGCTATCTGGCGTCCCTTGATGGACGTGGTGCAGCACCGCCAGCCCGCGAAATGGAGGCTGGATGGCGCGGCGAATCTGGAAGCCATGGGGATTGGATTTCAGGTCCCCTTTCATTCCTCGAAAAACGCCAATCAATGATTCGTGCGGTGGTCTTCGACCTCTGGAATACCCTGGTGCACAGCACGGGTGGGAATCCGTTCCAGCGCGTCGCGGCGCTGCTAACACCACCGCAGCTCGCGCTTTTCGGCGAGATGCAGCGGGATGGTATGACACGGAATTATTCCGATGCATCGGCCTTTGTTGGCGTATGGCGGGATCGCCTTGATCTTTCCGATGATCAGGTTGAAGGCATGGTCTCGATCTTCCGTCTGTCCGAAGGTGAGGCTCGCCTTTATCCCGAGGCCTTGGATGTTCTTGTGCGGACGCGTGCTTATGGCCGGGTGGCGCTGCTATCGAACACCCAAAGTTTTGATATGGGGCTGTTGGACAACCTGAGCCTTTCAGCGCAATTCCGTGTGCTAGGTCTTAGCGCTGAATTGGGGTTTCTGAAGCCGGAGGTCGGCGCTTTCGAGGCCATGCGAATAAAACTGGGACTCTTCCCCGGTGAACTGGCGATGGTCGGCGATAGCTGGACCGACGACGTAGAAGGCGCGCTCAATGCAGGCTGGACGGCAATCTGGGTGAACCGGAAAGGCAGGCCTCGGCCCGATCACGACCCCGAGGCAGAGCTGGTGGAAATTTCGAATCTGGGCCTGGTGCCCGAAGTCATCGAGCGCCTTCAAGCCGGAGCGCGATGCTCGACGTGCCTGGGTTAGGAGCTGGCATCACACCTTGGGTGGCAGTATTTCCATGCCCAGTCCGAGCTTAGGGCTTTCGGTTTTTTCGACCCAAAGGATATGGGCTCCCAGGGCGCGCGCCATGGAGAGAAGGCCTTCCCGCATATCGGGGGAAATCGCAGCGCGGAGATCGGGATGGACTTGCAGACGCACCGTTGCGCCACGAAGGCGCTCACCCTGCCGGGCCATTTCCCGGTAGGCCTTGAGCATCACGGTTTCGGGGCTCAGCATCCGGCCCATGCCCTGACAAAAGGCGCAGGTTTCCGTGAGTTGGCGCTCCAGGCTGGGGCCGGTGCGTTTGCGGGTCATTTCGACAAGGCCGAAAGCGCTGATGCGCTCGGCGCGGGCATGATTGCGGTCTCGCAACAGTTCTTCGGCCAGGAGGCTCATCACGGCGTCGCGATGGGCCTCATCACCCATATCAATGAAATCCACGACGATGATGCCACCAAGGTTTCGCAGGCGGAGCTGGCGCACGATTTCTGGAATGGCTTCGAGATTGGTCTGAAAGACCGTGTCTTCTAGATCCTTTTTCCCGACAAATTTACCGGTGTTCACGTCCACGCTCACCAGCGCTTCGGTCTGATTGATGACCAGGCTCCCACCGTGTTTTAGGAATACTTTCGGGCTGCGGGCGGCCTCGATTTCTTGCTCAATGCCAAAGGCCTCAAAAATCGGGATGTCTGAGGTGAAGAGTTTCACGCGCTCGACCCATTCGGGATGGAGATTTCGCACGAAAGTGACGACTTCCTCGTAAGTTTGTGGATCATCCACCCAGAAACTGGCGACCTCTTCTCGAAATAAATCGCGAAGCACTTTCTGCAACAGTCGGAAATCCTGCCAAACGAGGCTAGGGGGTTCCAGGGTTTCGGCTTTGGCTTGAACCTGGCTCCACAATTCCCGAAGGAAAGCCACGTCGGTGATGAGATCTTCATCCTTTTCGCCGATGGCGGCGGTACGCACGATGAAGCCCTCGCCAGGTAGGCTGTGAGACCGGATAAGCTCGCGGAGTCGCTCCCGCTCCTGGATATCCGTGATCTTGCGGGAAATGCCCACGTGCTCAATGCCTGGCATGAAGACCAGGAACCGACCAGGGAAACTCAAATGGCGGGACAATCGCGGCCCCTTGGTGCCAATGGGGTCCTTCACGACCTGCACCAGAATGTCTTCGCCCTCTTTCACTTCTGGCAGGCTCGGCGGGACCGTGGGGAATTCTAAAACGGCGGTGTCTGGCTGATCCTCATCCAACTCGGCGCCCTCTTCGCTACCGATACGGTGAGCCTCAGGTTCATCCAAGTAAAGGAAGCCGTCCTTGGGCCCACCCACGGACACGAAAGCGCTCTGCATACCTGTGAGCAGCTTGGCCACACGGCCTTTATACACGTCACCAACATGGCTGACGTGGGCGGTGCGTTCAATGAAGAGCTCGCAAGGCTGGCCATTTTCCAGCAGTGCGATTCGCGTCTCCATTGGGGTCGAATTGACCACCAAGGACCGGCGGATTGGCATGTAACATCCCTCTTGTCGAATTCGGCGGAGGGCAACTGCGCCACTTCCCCAGGGCTCGGGGTCATACCAGACCAAGAGCAGCTCAATTATGGCTTAAATCGGGCAAAAAGGTAGAAAAATGAAGGGAATGACTTAATCAAATGCGTTTTCAACCACCGGCGTCCGCTCCTGGTGGACCGTTTCAGTGATCCAGTTTTTTTCATTCACGAAGACCACTTTGGGCTTCAAAGCAGCGCCTTCTTCGGCCTCCATCCAGCCATAGTTGGCGATGATGACAAGGTCCCCCGCGTTGACGAGATGGGCGGCGGCCCCGTTGATTCCGACCTCGCCAGACCCCGCAATGCCTGGAATGACATAGGTGGAGATCCGGGCGCCATTGGTGACATCGTAGATATCCACTTTCTCGTTTTCCATGAAGCCTGCGGCCTCAATGAGAAGTGGGTCCAAGGTTATGGATCCCACGTAATCCAGATCCGCACGTGTCACCTTGGCGCGATGGATTTTGCCGAGCAGAAAATGACGCAGCATGGTGCCTCCTGGTCCAGGCTCCTTGCGAGTCCCGGCCGACGGAAAAGAATGCGCCAATCCAGGCGTGAGATCAAGTGATGTTGGTTAGGAGCCGTTATGGACCTACCCGTGCTTTTCTGGTGCTTCATTTACCGCTCTTGATGCCGTACACACAATCTCAATGTATGGACGATTTCTGCACAACGGCTCAGTTCAAGAGCCCCTGGGCCTCAGGATTCGGGCTCAACAGGATGTTGTCAATCAGCCGGGTGCTGCCGACAAAGGCCGCCACGCAGAGGGCTACGGTGCGATCCACGTGGCCCCGGACCGGCTCTAGGCTCTGAGCGTCCACCAGTTCGCAATATTGCAACTGGTCCACGCCCCAGAGGCACTCATGGGCCTGAGCCAATAGTTTCCCCCCCTCGCGCTCGCCGTGTTTGAACGCGGCTTCCGCTGAAGCAAGGGCAAGGCTGATGCTGAGGGCCCGCTTTCTTTCGTCAGGGCTGAGGTACACATTTCGGCTGCTCATGGCGAGGCCATCCGCCTCGCGCATCGTGGGCACGACCGAAATATCCACCGGCATATTTAGATCGCGCACCATCCGCTTGATAACTGCGGTCTGCTGAAGGTCTTTCTGGCCAAAGAAAGCCAGATCCGGCTGGACCATATTGAAGAGCTTGGCTACCACCGTCGCCACGCCCCGGAAATGGCCGGGCCTGTATTTGCCACAAAGAGGCTCGGCTACGCGGCCAGGCTCAATAAAAGTCTGAAAATTCGATGGGTATATTTCCTGAGCTTCCGGCATGAACAGGAGACTCACACCCAATTTTAGGCAAAGACCCTGATCCGCCTCCAGATCCTGCGGATAGTTGGCGAGATCCTCACTCGGGCCGAATTGAGTGGGGTTCACGAAGATGCTGACGATGGTCGCATCGCAGCGGTTCGTGCTCTGGCGGATAAGCGATGCGTGGCCCTCGTGCAGGAACCCCATGGTGGGCACGAAACCCACTCGCTGACCCTGCTCCCGCATGGCCTTCACGGCGATTCGGAGTTCGGCGACGTTGCGAACGACACGCATATGAAAGAGCTACTCCAATTTGAATTTTGCAGGGCGCCAGTCCTGAAGCGACTGAAGGGCCTGTTCTGGCAAGGCGTAGGACTCAAGTACGCTGGGGAATGCCCCGCTTCGGACGTCCTCGGAAAAATGGGTCAGGGCTTCGGTCATCAAGCCAAATCCGTCGGCATAACGTCGCACGAATTTCGGAGATTTTCCGTTCGTGAGCCCCAGCACATCGTGTATGACGAGTACCTGGCCAGAGCAATGCGGGCCTGCGCCGATACCGATGGTGGGAACGTCGAGCGACTCCGTGACCTTTCGAGCGAGTTCCGCGGGCACGCCTTCCATAAGCACCGAGAAACAGCCCGCATCCTGCAATCTCAGCGCGTCTTCGAGGATCTGAATGGCCTGCTCGCCTTCCCGCCCCTGCACTTTGAAGCCGCCCATAGCGTGAAAAGATTGGGGCGTGAGACCAAGGTGGCCCATGACGGGAATCTCGGCATCCACCAGGGCCCGCACCACGGGCAATCGTTTGGCGCCGCCCTCCAGTTTTACCGCCGCCGCACCCCGACGGATAAAATCACCAG
>JAYVXV010000264.1:0-12807 GCA_043784905.1 Holophagaceae bacterium
TGAGCTTTAGGGCTTCATCAAACCGTTGCGCCCCCATGGATTCGCGGAGCTTCAACAGCTCCTTCGAGGTGCTGATCTGGTAGGTGCGGAAGCGTGGGATTTGCTTCGTCTTTTCAGCCGCCGGGACGGATGTGACTGGGGTCGGGGCAGGTTTCTCGGATCGCCGGTCACATGCCGGGAACAGGAGGGCAAGGATCCCGCAGAGAAGACAGGCAAGGTTCCTCATTCTCCTGATGTACCTCTGCTGAACAGGGAATTCAAAGCCCCTATTTCGGGTCGGCTTGATGGTATCTCCGGAATTGGATGGGCCTTGTTAGCACACTTCGACCTTGCCACTAGCATCATCCATCGCGTCGGCCT
Organism: Holophagaceae bacterium; assembly: GCA_043784905.1. GTDB lineage: Bacteria > Acidobacteriota > Holophagae > Holophagales > Holophagaceae > JANXPB01. Next base: position 361 of record JAYVXV010000264.1, read on the forward strand.
GTGGCACGACACTTAGGCGCAGTTAGCCCTCCTCCTGCTCTTCGTACTCTGCGTTATGCCAGACGTTTTGCACGTCGTCATTGTCTTCGATGACATCTACCATTTTTAGAAAGGTGGCGAGCTTGGGGCCTTGGAGATGGACGCTATTCCCGGCGGCTCTGATGATTCTGGATTCGATGACGGGCAGCTTGGCCCCATCCACCGCGTCTTTGACGGCCTGGTAGGCATCCGGACTGGTGGTGATGACCCAGGCGCCGCCTTGGTCCTGTACGTCGTCCGCGCCGGCCTCCAGCGCGATTTCCATGACCTTGTCCTCTGACACTTCGGCGTCCACGACAATTTGGCCATGCTTGGCGAAAAGGTACGCCACTGAATTCATGGCGCCTAGCTCGGTGCCGAACTTGGTGAAGCAAGTGCGAATCTCTGGCGTGGTGCGGTTCTTGTTGTCGGTCACGGCTTCGATGATGATGGCCACGCCGCCGGGGCCGTAGCCTTCGTATTGCACTTCTTCGTAGGTCACGCCTTCGAGTTCGCCGGTGCCTTTTTTAATGGCGCGCTCCCAATTGTCTTTAGGCATGTTCGCGCCCTTGGCGGTATCCACCGCGAGACGCAGGCGCGGATTGCTGGCAACGTCACCACCACCCAGCCGGGCGGCCACGGTGATTTCTTTCAGGACGCGGGTGAATACTTTTCCGCGCTTGGCATCGGCGGCGCCCTTCTTATGTTTGATGGTGGACCATTTGCTGTGGCCGGACATGGGGACTCCTGTGATCGTGATCGGTTTGGGATCCGAGTGGGTTCAGCCGCGTACCGCACGTCGAGATACTTTGGCGTAAGGTGGCGGCTCCATACGCACCATGGGGCGCTCCAGCAGAAATTGATACCACTGCTCGCCATAGACTTTCATCTTCATGGGTTTGTTGTTTTGCAGGAGCGTGCGGTTGCTGATGAGTCGCTCGTCGCCTTTGCAGATTTCAAGTCCCTTGTTGAGCACCTCGATGGCCTTACCTCGGTCGCCGATCTCCACCAAAACGTAAGCATAGACCGCGTAGAGAAGGCTTTCTTTCTTGCCGGTTTTCAAGGCCAAATCAAAGGTCTCACGGGCCTTTTTCTTTTCACCACGCTTCCACTGCAGAATGGCCAGCATGGCTTTGGCGATGTAGTGCTGCATGGAGGCCGAGACGAGCAGGGGTTCCGCGAGGTCGTTCTTTTGGCGAAGGTATTGAATGACGCCAATCTGGCCGTCAATGGAGCCCTTCACCATGAATTGCTTGGGGCCGAATTTGTAGCCTTCCTTCATCACATCAATGGCCGCGTCGAACTTTTGTTTTTTGAGAAGTTCTCCGGCGCGAGCAAATATTTTTTCAAGATCCGCTTGAATTTTTCGGCCCAAATAGATAAACAGCGCAGTACCTGCCACCAGGCCTAAGGGCACGCTAATCCAAAAACTGATGCGTGCAAAAGTAGCCAGAATCACTACGATCGCCGCAGCGCCCAAGCTGAAGAGCAGATTGATCACTAAGGCTCCGGTAAAAGGCCTGATTCAGGCCAAAGAGCCATGGTATCGCGGAGAGGATGGAAGGGCCATCGCCAATGGATCAGGGCGTCCCAGGCGATCCATTGCTCGGGCCGACTATGCAATAACGCCGCTTCGAGGGCGAACCGTCTTCTTGCGCCTGACGATGCGACGGATCGGGTCGGGAGCGCCATCAAGGGGAATTTTCCGGGGACGCCCGGGACCGCGCTTGGGTTTTCCGGTTTCCAACTTGGCCTTGGCTTTAGACGCCTTGCTGGTTGCTTTGGAAGTGGCTTTGATCGTGAGCTTGACCACCTTCTCTTTTGCTTTGCGTTTGAGTGCCACCGCGGCACGACCCGTAACGACAACCCGCGAACCATCCTGAAGAACTTTGACTTTACTGCCCGATTTACGGCCCCGCTTTAAACTCATCGGCAAAGGTTCTTCACTAAGCATTTCTCGCTCAAGTTGAGCCTGAAGCGCCAGCATCTCGCCGTGGTCTTTTTCGTGATCATGGCCACACAAGTGGAGAAAACCGTGAATCACGAGGGTCTGAATCTCACGGCGGCGACTCACGCCTAATTTCTTTGCCATTTTTTCCGCGACAGGCAAGCTAATGACCAGATCCCCAAGGTGCGGATAAGCCCCCAGTTCCGGTTCGGCGGGAAAGCTCAATACATCCGTGGTGAAATTAATGCCCCGGTGCTCCCGGTTCAAACGGCGCATATGTTTATCATCCACGTAACTGATGGATATACCTTGGGCTTGAGGCGCTAAGCGGTCACGTAACTTACGGAGCATTTCGCCCAGGGACTGTTCTCCCGGACCCCGAAGTTTGCTACGGCTGGACCAATCAATTTTGAAGGGAGGAGTATTTTTATCCATCTGAGCCTCACAAAATCATGGACAGGTATCATCTAAAATTACCAATATTTCCTGCGCTGTCAATATCTGATCCCTGACTTCAGCAAGATTTTATTTATTTTTATCTTGAGACAAATGAAATTAAAACTAACATAAAAATTGGTAATAAAGTATTTATTAATATTACGTGAGGTATCTGAAGCTCCCCAAAATATCAGCGTGCAACTACCAATCGTTTCAGGCTATGTTGCTTCAGTGACTCCGATCCTGCCTTCAGAGCTGTTGCCTCAGATCCATGCCTACCTGGATCTCCTGGACCGCTGGAACCGCACCCACGCCCTCACATCCTTAGAACCTGAGGCGAGAATGGAGGAGCTTATTCTAGATTCCGCAGCGCTGTTCCCCTTCCTGCAACAACTGCCAAAAGGCTCCAAGATCGTGGACTTTGGCTCAGGAATGGGGATACCCGCAGTTCCCGTCGCCCTTTTCCGCCCAGATATAGAAATTTGCGCCATTGACAAGGCCAAAAAGAAGATGGCTTTCCTTAGACAGGTTGCGCTTGAGTTGGGGCTCAAGAACCTTCAGATTCTCGAAGGCCGGGCTGAAGAGATTCTTCCGCAGCAAGCCCAGGCGGGTACCGCCAAGGCCGCAGGGTCGCCCACCCTCATGGCGACTTGGTGGGAGCGCCACGGCGACCCTGGAGCCCCGTTCTGGGCCTTGAAAGGGCCATCCGTAGCGAGTGAACCCATCCCACCGGGTTGGAGGACCCAGGCACACACCTACCACCTGCCCACCCGAGGATCGAGGCAGATTCTAGAAATGAAAAGGCCCTGAACCGAGTCAGGGCCTCTAAGGAAACAAGAATCGCTATCGGGTGACAATATCGCCGAGGACTATTTCTTCGATGGAGCGGAGAATTCGGCAGGTGGAGGTCGTTTCACCTGTTCTCACCACCAGGAGTTGGCCCAAATAGTGATTGGTTTTTTCGATGACGGCATCGTTGTGATTCCTGGGCTCGGTAACGGGGAAAGTACGGACCCGCACCGCCAACATCACGTCACCTACCTGAAGCCCATCTGCGCTGCCCTTATCAATGATGACCATCTCCCCTTGTGCGGTTCGAAGGTGATTATCCCGGGCGTAAATTACCGCCCCGAGATCCTTGATCGGAACCGGCTCAGAAGTATCCGTTCGCAATTTGGCGACAATGTTCGCAGGCTCGATGAAGGGCGCGACATGGTCGCCCACCGCCACCGAATCCATGGATCGCTCAATCACCGCCACGCTGCCCTTGGGGAGAACACTTGTCACCCGAACCACCGCCACCTGTTGGACCACAGCGCCAAGGGAGTGCCGACGTTCAGTATCAGAGGGGTGGAAGACCTGTTTGGTCCGAACCTGGACCACCACAAAGCGGTCCCCCTCTTTGACCCCCTTATCCTGGCCGCCATTCAGGTAGATCGCATCGCCATCCCCAAGCAGGGTGCGGCCTGGCTGTTTGCTACCGGCAATTCGAAGGGTACCCAACGCCTTGAAAAGGGCGTCGGCACCTTTCGGTGCTAGGTAGGGCAATTGGACGAAATCCTGAAAGCTGTATCCCAATTCATCGTGATGCTTGCTCTCCCTGACTCGATCTGGAGGCAGCTGGGTGACATTTTTCGGGACTTCCATTTCGGGCATCTCCCTGGAGGGAGTTCCCGGCACCGCTTCTTGGGGTTCGGCTGCGTCGGCCTTGCCCATCGCTTTGCGCGAGGTATCAATGAGAATCGGGTCGCCTGGATAAATCCAATGCGCATCCTTCACCCACTGATTGAGCTCCCATATCTGCGGCCAGGCTCGTGGATTCCCCAAATAATGCCCACCCAACCCCCAAAACGTATCGCCCTTCTGGACGATGTGGAGCTTGGAGCCTTCGGGAACGTTGATTTCCCTGGGATAGTCCCATCTTGATTGATGTTCGGCAACTTTAACCGTGCCGGTTGGGGAAGTCTCTTTCAAAGCGGCTGTCTCTGCGGGTTTGGGGGCGTCTTGGGCCACCAAACCAAAAGAAACCACCACCATCAACGGCGCCATGGCAAAGGTGCGCAACCACTTGTGCGATACCATCACATTCTCCCTAGAGTTAGGTTGCAAAGATTATAGTTCGTCCAAACGAATCATGTCGGAAAAAGCTTTGGACCGGGAATCAAGATCTTGCTTTTGAACCGTTTCCAAACGACCCGTCCCAAATTGTTCTACGGTGAAACTAGCCATGACTGAGCCCGTAAGGATGGCATGTTTCAACGCGGGAAAATCCATCCGACCCAATTGGGCCAGTCTCCCGAGAAACCCTCCAGCAAAGGTATCTCCAGCGCCAGTGGGATCCACAACGTCTTCCAACGGGTAGGCCGGTGCGGCAAAAACACCTGTTTCGGTCATCAACACGGCGCCATACTCGCCCCGCTTGATCACCAAAACCTTGGGACCGAATTCAAGAACCCGGCGGAAAGCTTTCATGAGATTTTGTTCCAACGTCAATTCACGGACCTCCGTTTCGTTGACTAGCAAGATATCTACCTCTTTGAGCACTTTGCCTAAAGATTCCCTGGAACCACGGATCCAGTAGTTCATCGTATCGAGGGCCACCCAAGTGGGCCGCTGCACCATTTGATGCACCACATCCAGTTGGAGGGCCGGATCAATGTTCCCTAAGAACAAGTAGGGCGAAGTTCGGAAAGATTGTGGTAAATCAGGATGGAAGTCGGCGAACACATTGAGTTGGGTATCCAGGGTCTTGGCTTCGCTGAGATCCCGACCGTAGGCCCCTTTCCAATGGAAGCTCCGGCCGGGCTTTTCGACCAAGCCCGCCAGATCAATGGGCCGACCCTCGAATACTCGCCGGTGTTCAGGCCCAAAATCCTCCCCAACCACCGCCACGACCTGACTTGGGTAGAAATGACTCGCACTGAGGGTGAAGTAGGTGACAGAACCACCCAAAAGGTTTTCCCTTCGTCCAGAAGGCGTTTCCAGGTCATCGAAGGCGAGGCTTCCGACAGCCAATAGGCTCATGGCTTCTCCAATCCAAAGTTTGCGGGGCTCTAAAACTTTATAGACCTTCGGTGCCTTCCCAAGCGGTCTGTGCAAAATACAGCACCCAAGCCTGGGGGCCCCCCATTGGAATGGGAGCTTGAGCGTAGCGGCTGATGGAGCGAGCCTGAGGCGTGGTCAGGAAAGCCAGAAATCCTTGTTTATTGGCCTCGCTGGGCCCAAGAACCACCAAAAGGGTGCGCCATTTGAGCGTGAGCCCATCATCAATGCGCTCTTTTAGCCGTTCGCGGGCATCCGAAAGCGTGTGCCGCCGAAGATCCAAGGTGACATCCACTTCGATAGCCATGCCGGCCGCCAGATGGATCAGCATGGGACCGGGCCCAGACCGTCCAGCACTTGTGACAGGATCCTGCCTCAGCGCGGGCGCGGGTTCAAGCTGCGTAAGGAGCACAGGAACGATGGTTGGTGCAACCGCAGCTAATGGGGCCATGGCTGACGGAACGACCGTTAACGAAACAATGGCTGGCGAAACCGGTGAGGGGATTTCGGGCCTTGACTGACTCGATGGAGCCTCATAAACGGGATTCGATGAAAAGGAGCGCATCCCTTTCAGGTTCCCCAAGGCCTGCTGGAAATCCATTTCGGGTTCCAATGGATCTGTAACTACCGATATACGATCTTCTCCAGTGTCAACGGTTGGGGACAAAACGGGCCGAATCGCGACCTGGACCTGAGTGGGTTGAACCGCAACCGTTGGGGGCACAATCATGGAAATCGGCGGATGACTATTCCCTGGGGTGGCGTCAAAAACTGGGTTCTTCGAGATCGGCCGCATGCCTTTCAAATCGCCTAACGCCAAACCAAAATCCACGTCTGGTTCTACCCTGCGAGGCTGATGCCCCAAAGCAACAGATGCAGTCGGAATCCCTTGAGTGCTGGGCAAGGCGGGTACCGCCACTCCGCCCATCGCTCGCAGGAACAACAAATCCGCATCTTGCAAAGATTGACCGGGGACGGGTGGAGGAGGGCTCGGCTTGGGCGGTGGTACGACGGGTTGTGGGTCTTCGTTGAGCTTTTGCTTGAGCTGGGCTAAGTCCTGTTTCCAAACCATGTTTCATCTCGCTTTGACTCAAGCTTAATCCACGGAGAGGGCCTCGGCACGTCCCATTCGACGAATCCTTCACAGAGCCTGTTTCAAAAACCTATGAAGTGTTGGCTACTTCGCTACGGCCCCTTGGGCCGATCCGCTATCCCGATGTTCAAGTTATTTTCCCGCAACGGCTTAGTTGCAATCCTGCAACAGGTCAGGGCGTAAAATACCGCACTTCACTTGGGCATACAAAAATCTATTCGTTGATAAATATAGGTTTATATACTATTGGCACAGCCTTCGCTGATGCTTCCGATTAGGAGGTCATTCATGAAAAATATTAAACTTTCGGCCCTGGCCCTTGTTTTTGGGGCTTGCACGGGATTGATGGCCCAAGACCCCCATGTGGGTTTTGGCATCAGTGTGGGATTTCCGACCGGAGATTTCCGCAGTAAAACGTACCCTGCAAACACAACCGTCACCTCACCTCAGAACGAAGGCTATGACTTGGGTCTCGGTGGCCAGTTCACCGTAAGTTTCCCCGTAGATCCTTCCATCGCATTTCGATTGAATTTCAATGCGATGTCCACCAACGGTACGAACACGGCCAGGGGATATGACGACATCAAGCTGAAACACGAACTGTTCGGCATCGGCGGAGAAATGCAGTTCTTCCTGAATGGGGGTGCGTTCCGGCACAAGGGCACTTACCTGCTCTTGGGTGCATCCGCTGATTTCGAGCGGTTTGACCGCAGCAACAGCGATTTCAACTCGTCGGACTGGTGGGGGGATTCCACCACCGATACCACGCGTAAAAGTCGCCTCGGTGGCACGGCTGGCATTGGGCACAGCTTCGGCTACGACAGTGGCACTCGCTTTAACCTGGAGGTCGCCTTCCACAAGACCTTGACGGGCAACGACGCCACCAAGCTAGAGCCGCCGTCTTCTGACTTCATGAAGGTTAGCTTCGGCTGGGTGTTCTAAGGATCGTCAACTCGAAAAAGCCCCCGCACCGAGTCATGTTGACGCATGGTGCGGGGCCTTTTCAGGCGGCGTGTTTGCGGCGTTTGTTCTTGGATGGGGTAGGTTTTTCTCCGGCATCGGGTGGGTCTTCGATGCCCATCAGGCCATTCACAAAACGTTGACAATCATTATTTGAAGGATCAAGTCGGGCCAATCGTCGCCCATAGGCCAAACGGTCGAACCTTTGTTTGGCATCATCGGATTTCACTTGTTCCAGCTTGTCCGCAACATATTTTCCGACCGAGCCGGCCTGCGCGACCTCAAGTTTTTCTTTGGCGATGAATCCATTCCATTCCGCAGCCGACTTGTCATAGAGCAGCTTGTCTTCGGTTAGGCGATTCAGGATGTCGTCAATGGTGGTGATAGAGCGCTCGCTGTGGATGATGGCGTTGCGCCGCTCATCTGTGGCGATTTTTAGCTGCTGACGGGTCTTCAGTTGGGCCTCGGTTAGACCCGGCGACATTTCAAGTCCCTTAAGACGCTGTTCTTCGTCCGCAATTTCTTTCTTCCATTGAATCAAACGATCTTCATGCTGCTTGTGGATGGGCCCCAGGGTGGCGCTGGCGTGGGCGGCATTGTCCGAAGCCGCTTTACTGGCGGATTGGAGCATGGACACCGCCGATTCCCAATCCCCGTCGAGCACGCAGGCCCGGGCCTCGATATTGCGGAGGGCGGTCACCGCATGCATCTCGTTGTAATCCGAAGCATTGACAGTCAAGGCCTCTTTTTGAAGGAGTGCTTGGGCGCTCTGACGCACCGAAAGCGCGTCCCCTTTTTCGAGGGCGGCTTCCCATTGCGGACGAAGGGTTACAAGACGATCAGCAAGGGTCTGAGATGAAACGGGGAGGGCCGCCAATAGCAAAACCCCTGGGAAAATATTCATTTCAGTTTCCCTTTTTCCGTTTGCCCTTGGAGCGAGTTGCTTTCATCAGTTCCGGTGCAGCTTTGCCCATGAGGATATCCATCTCTCGCTGGGCCTTTTTGCTGGCGGGATCCAAAACGAGAAGTCGGTTCACAAAGTTGACCTTGTCTGTTTTGGTGGCACGGGATTCGAGATTCGTAGGGTTCAAAACCGCCGACACATATTTGACCCTGTCACCTTTGAAGCGAGTCCCATCCATGTCTTCCTTTTCTGCTTTGATACTCTTTTCGACGCCCTCGATGGCCGCATCAAACCCTAATGAATCGGCTTTGAGACCGTCCAGGCTTGCCTGCAACTGCTTCACCACCAAGGGGCCTTTCTTGGTGTTGTCCTCGTAGATCTGAAAATTTTTCAACTCCGTTTCTTCGCTCGCGTTTCGCTCAGCCTTGGCCTGCAATTCCGCACGGCGAGGTGCGCCATCGGTCAGAGCCTTGGTAGCGGAATCCACGGCCTTGGACCAGCTTTCAATGACGGGGGCCAGAAATGCGGAGGTATTAGTCAAATTCTCACCCGAAATATCCTTCGCTTTGTGGAGAAAGCCCACTCCCTTCTCCCATTCGCCTGCTGAGATCGCCGCTTTACCGGCGAGCGAATAAATCCCCATCAGCGTACTGAAATTCTGGGAACTGGCGAGACCTGCCTGGGGGGTGGATTTTTCAAACACCGGAGTGTTGGCCGGGATCAATGCCTCGGCTTTGGCTAGGGCCTGTTTTGCTTCAAAAGTCTTGATCAATTGATCAATGGCAGGGCTTTCCAATTTCAGCTTGTCCACCAAGGTCACAGCGCTCACAGCACTCACTGCCTTGTCCTGCGCGGCAAGCAAAGTGGATAGCAAAGCAGGTACGAGAATCAGGGCCTTCATGGGCGCTCCTAATGAATCCGTTTAGGGTACACGGGAAAGTGCCTTCGCATCAGGGTTCAGACGGTCCCACGCGAGTGAGGAGCTAAGGGATACCACCCGAGAATCGGCCAAAATCCCGCTCTCAATATCAATGCGTAAATCGTAGAAATAGTAGCGTGGCACCTGACCGGGAGCGGTGAACTGCAAAACAATAGCCTCCGTTGTGCGGGCGGGTATCGTTGCCTTCAACCAGCGGCGGTGAGCGATCTCAACACTGAAGTCAGGGAGTAGGACGCGGCCCGGGAAAGCAATATCACTCGACCCTTCAAAAAGGGCCGGGGCAGGCGTTGCATGCAACTGGGAAATCGTCCCAGACCAAACCCGCAAGGAAGCACCAACTGGCGAATCTTTTACAACCATGGTCAGGCGCACCTTGGCGTGCTCAATCCTGGCGGGAATATTCCAAAGAACGAGAGCACCCACGGCAAGCGCCAACAAGGTGCTCCATAAGGCATAGAACCAGCGTCGGCGGCCGTGAATGGAGGGGTCATTGCGTTCTGGGAACATGCTAAGCCGTCGCCTAAAAATAACTTGAACATTGAGAAGACGGACCGGCATTAGGGGCCGTAGCGAAATAACCTGGAATGCACAGGTTATTTTGACACGGCCCCTAATCCTTAAGCGAAATATTGGGGCTGCGTTCAAGAATGTGGTTCACCAGTCGCTCCAGTTCTTCCACCACCAGAAAGCGGAGAGGCGGCAAAGGCTCTTCCCTCACTTTCTGTTCAGGGGAGCCACCATTCCCTAGAATGACAAAAAAAGGCCCGCCGTGCTGAAGGGATCCAACCCGTTTCCAGGGAATGCGCCCCGCCCCGAGCCTCCGTGCCAAAGGGCCTGGCAGGTAGGCTAAATCCACCGTGATGCCCAACTGATCCACGATCACGTGGGTGCCTTCGATAAGCACCAACCCAATGATGGAGGTCAGCAGGAGAATGCCGCCGACCACCACCGCCGCGATGGCAAGGGTCATCAGGGTCCAGGCCAGCCAAGGGTCTTCACCAGCCGCCCTGGCCTCGACGATCGCGACATGAAGGCGCGGCATCTGCTGAATCAAAGAGGCCAAGGCCCTGGTTCCCACCAACCAGGAGCCTGCACACAGCAACAAGGCCAGGCTGCGCTGAAAGGCGCTGGGTCGAAATATCATCGGCGTATCTGTACTCAAAGGGCGTCCTCCATCTCCTTCAAGATTGCATCCGCTGCGGCGGCGGGATCTGCGGCACGCACGATGGGGCGGCCCACCACAAGCCAGGTGGCGCCATTGCGTAGGGCCTGACCGGGGTCCATGACGCGAGCCTGATCCAGGGCCAATTCTCCCTTGGGACGGATGCCCGGCGTAAGACGACTGAAGGATTCACCGCACACATCTCGAACGACGGCCGCTTCTCTCGCCGAACAAACCACGCCATCACATCCGGATTCCTTCGCCAGTTTTGCGAGATGCAACGCCATCTCAGACGGTTCTTCCGAGTAGCCGAGACGTGCGAAAGCCTCGCGATCGAGGCTGGTCAGTACCGTGACCGCGAGCAGTTCAGTGGTGCCACCCTCTCGACGATGGGACCTCACCACCTCGGCAGCGGCCTCCATCATCAGATGGCCACCCTGGGCGTGGACGTTCACCAGGCGCGGGTTTAAGGGAAGCACCGCCTCCAAAGCCCGGCGCACGGTGTTGGGGATATCGTGAAATTTGAGATCAAGGAAAATGGGCGCGATGGACTGCAACTCTTTAATGAACGAAAGTCCGGCCGCACAGAACAATTCCAGACCTACTTTCAACATCCCGGCTCGGCCCTCCAGCCGGACAGCCATTGCCATCGCGTCCGTCGCCGTGGGAAGATCCAATGCCACCACCAAGCGTTCGCGCACTGAATTTTTCACCCTAAGCTCCTAACCAAGTCCGAATGAATGCATTCTCTCAAGAAAACTGAGGTGACGCATGATGCTCTTCCCTCCGATGGTGGTGCAAACCCAAAAAATCACACCTTTACGGGATGCAGTGGCCCAAATGCTCGAGAATTTTGACGCTGAAGATCCCAGCATCAAGCCTTCAGATCCAAGGGTGGCGCCGAAGGACCGACTTTCTTTGCGCTGGCTGAGGAATGCAGCCCGAAACGATTTTCCCGAAAATCCCTTCACGCTCAAATCGGCATCCCACGCCGAGGCTGAGGGCCTGCGGGCCCTTCTTCGGGCCCCGGAGGATCAGCGATCCGCCCTGCTTTCCAAGCTCACATTGAAAGAGTCAGGAACCGCCTTGGCTCTTTGGCGTTGGGCACGGCGATGTGATCGTGCTGGCGGTATGCGGCCGATGGTTCGACACGCCACAGAAGACTTGCTCCTCTCCAAAAATATTCCCAATTTGCTTCAGGGCTACGCCCTGCGTCATGCACTTTGTTGGGCCTTGGCGGAAAACGACGAAGCTCGTTTCGCGGCCTTGAAAAGCAAATGGGGTGAAGACGCCGCATCCATGATTCAAGGATTTCAAAGTCTGTTTGCCATCCTCGGTAGCCCGTCACCGGAGCTCCGATTATGGGAGATCCCCACCCTCCAATATCGGGATCTGCGGCTGGGCTCGCTCAAGGCGGCCAACGGCAGCATCGCCCGCCGCATCTGGATTTGTCCGGTGGAGGGCGATCTCCCCAAAATCCCCGCCGACACCGCATGGATCGTGCCCACCAGCCAAGGTCAGATGAACATCGAAGATAGTAGTCTCACGGGCGCCTCCCTCAAAGAGGGCGAAGCCCTCGGTGCCCGGTTGGCGCCGGGACACGGACACGCCTACCTAGCGCCCTCTGAGAATGCTTTCTCAGCCGTAGGTCTGACGTTCTTCCCCATCCTTATCGAACTGGATGACAAGGGTGCAATCCAACGCATAAGGATGGGAGACGCGGCGCCGAGTAAACCCTAACCAATCCCGCAGCCCTGGAGCAACCCCGTGATGGAGCCCCATACGAGCTGGCTCCAATAATGGAATCCGCGCTTGGCGGAGTGGGCGACGTAGCTTGCATGAAGACGGTCCTTCAGCATCGGGTAGTTGCCATCGGGGTCGAGTACGGCCGTGGTAATGGGGCTGTCAATGCCATCATTTTCATCAAAGGTTTTCCAGCGGT